>JADFOM010000047.1 GCA_022562835.1 Acidobacteriota bacterium
TGTACTCCACGAGGGCACGCAGTATTCGTTTCATGTGTCCGCGCGCGCAACACCCGAACCGGCCGATACCACGATTGGACCAATGCGACTCGAGATAGTCGAGCCGATGCATTCGTGTCGAGTCACCATCGATGAAAACGAAACCGGAGTCTCTGCGGACCTGCTGTTCGAGGGAAGGACGGCCAATATCGAGGAGCCGCGCCACAGTCTGGCTGGGGGCAGCCGAAGGATCATGGACACGACCAGATTCGCACAGCTCGGGTTTTGGAGCGGCTGGATCGAGATTGGAGGCCGCCGCCTCGAACTTGAGCGTGACACGATGCGCGGCACGAAGGACCGTTCGTGGGGAGTGCGGCCCGTGGGCGGTGGTGATCCGCGGGGTGCTCCGTCGTTGGACCGTAGTGGTGGACTGTTCTTCCTGTGGGCACCGCTGCACTGGGGTGACATGGGTTCACATTTTCAGTTGTTCGAGGACCGCTACGGGCGCCCCCTCTACCAGGTGGGAGCGTTCTTGCCGGTCTACTCGAGTACCGATGATCTGCCCGGAGTAGTCGACGAAGCGACCGAGCACATGCGATCGCTCGAACACGATCTTCGATTCGAACCCAATAGCCGGATGATCGCGTCGGCGACGCTGTCGATGACCTCGGTCGATTCAGACCTCGTTCACCACATCGAGCTCGAGAAGCTGTTCACCTTTCGAATGAAGGGCATCGGCTATGCCCACCCCGAATGGTCCCACGGCGTCTGGAAGGGGGAGCTGGAGATGGCCGTAGAACAGTGGGATCTCAGCGATGTCGACGAGAACGAGTACACAAATCAACACGTCCAGCATCTTGTGCGTGCCCGCATGGGGGAGCGAGTGGGTATCGGCGTGCTCGAACAGAACTGTCTGGGTCCGTATAAGCCGTACGGATTCGGTGACTTCCTAGATCGAACCTGACGGCTCAGGCGAGCCGGCGGAGATCCGTCGCTGAAATCTCGTTTCGCCCTGGTTCGTCTCGGATCCAGCGGGCGACCTCGTCGATGACGTAGTCGGTCATTCGTATGAGCTCGCTGCCCTGTGATCCGGCGAGATGCGGGGTCACGAAGGCGTTCGGCAACGACAACAGGCGGTGGTCCGACGGAAGCGGTTCGGGATCCGCGACGTCGAGGATGGCGTAGAGGCGACCGGCCTCGAGTTCTGAAATGAGGGCGTCCTGGTCGACGATCGCGGCGCGCGCCGTATTGATCACCGTCGCTCCAGTGCGTAGCGCAGCGAGCTGCCTCGCTCCGATCATCGCCTTGGTCTCGGGAAGCGACGGTGCGTGGATGGTCAGAACATCGGAGCGGGCGCACAAATCGTCAAGGTCACATTTGCGCACGCCGAGATGATCGGCCTCGGCTTCGTCAACGAACGGGTCGTAGAGTGCGACCGCGAGATGTGGGAAGTTTCCGAGCAGCTCGATGACGCGACGGCCGATGAGCGAGGCACCCACGACGCCGATGGTCTTCGAATAGTTTCCGACGGGCACTTGGTTACCTACGCGGGACGCCTCGATTGTGCGATCGCGGAGAAGATCGCGCTGCCAGAACACGTCTTTGTTTGCGAACAGAATCGCCGCGATGCTGAACTCGACGACCGGTTCGGCGTTGGCGTTCGCTCCTGAGGTGATGCGGATGCCTCGATCAAAGGCCGTTATATCGACCGTCCCCTTGATCGTGCCGGCCGCGTACGCGAACAGCCCGAGGTTCGGCGCTCGCTCGACGACGTTGATGTCGATGAGCGGGCAGCCCCAATGGCCGACGATGACTTGTGCGTCGGCGAGGAGACGATCGGCGCGGGGGTCACTCCAGTCTCCGATCGGTTCGTCATCGAGGATCTGGCCCAGCTCGGAGAGTCGCGACATGGCGCCCGCGTCGAACAGCTCGACTCCAGCCCAATGCGCCAGAACGATCTTTGGGTTCAAACGAGTCATCGAGCTTCACGATAGAAGAGTTGGCATGGGCAGTCGGGAGTTGCAGTCGATTTCGGCAACATCGGTTTGTGCCAATACGGTGCTGGTGATGGCCGCCGATGCGTACGACAATGAGATCGACTCCGGTCGGGCGAGCGCCGATGTTTACGACGTTCATCCGTCCTCAGCACGCTGGACACATCTTGCGCTTCAGGTCGGCGACATCGATGCGACCATCGATTGGTACACAGAGCACACTCCACTGCGACTGTTGATGCGGCGCGAGGACGAGATGGGCTACGGGGCCTGGCTCGGCCATGGTGACGCAGCGGACCACCCGTTCGTGCTGGTCTTGTCTCAGTTCTTTGCCGAGACGGATCCTTACGCCGACCAGCCCCGCACGGTGCTCGGACCGTTCGCGCACATCGGCATTGAGCTGCCGAGCCGTGCCGAGGTTGACCGGGCGGCGGAGTTGGCCGAGAAGAATGGTTCGTTGAAGATGGCCGCGACGCAGATGCCCCCACCGATCGGGTACATCACAATGGTGTCGGACCCCGATGGCAATCTGATCGAGTTCTCCTTCGATCAAGGCGTGTATGCGTTGGCTCGCGACAAGATGACCGATGGCGGTACTACCTAGTCAGGCATCCCGATAAATGGTTGAGCCAATGCGCCGGGGGCGCGCACTCGTTGAGCGAAGACGGCCATTGCCAGCAGGGTGACTACGAATGGCAGCGAGGTGAGCAATTCGTTGTTGAGTTCGTACCCGACGAGCGGCAGCGAGAGCCGAAATGACAGTACTGTCCCGAACAGCACACAGCCGGCGATTGTTCCTCTCAGTGTCCAGCCGCCGAAGATCACCGCGGCGATCGCGATGAAGCCGCGCCCGCCGACCATCGCGGTGTCGAAGCTTCCGATTACGCCGATCGTGAGGTAGGCACCGCCGAGGCCGGCGCTAAGTCCGGCGAGATAGATCGATTGACGGCGTCGTAGGTTCACGGCGATGCCGGAGGCGTGCGCGGCATTCGGTCTTTCGCCGACTGCGCGAACCTCGAGTCCCCAGCGCGTGCGGTAGACGAGCCACCAGGCCAAGGGAATCATTGGATAGAGCAAATACATCGGCCAGGGTTGGTCGAAGAGGGCATCGCCGAGGAAGGGGATGTCGCTCAGCAGGGGTAAGGCCGTACGGGCTGCCCGCGCCGTCTGGGGTTCGATTTCGCCGTCGAGAAATCCGCTGAGCCCGAGCACCCCTATGTTCAGTGTCAGACCAACAACGAACTGATCTGCGGACAGATGGTGACTCATATGGGCTTGGACCGCGGCTACCGACACGCCGCCGAGCGCACCAAATGCCATCGCTGCGGCCGTCGACTCCGTGACGTCGTAGCCGACCGCTCCTGCGAAGGCCCCTGCGAGCAGCATTCCCTCAAGTGAGATGTTCATCGTTCCGGACTTTTCGGCGACCCATTCGCCGACTGCGCCGAACCCGAGCAGTGCTGCGAACGTGACGGCGGAGATCCAGGTCGCCTCGCTCGTAACAACGTCGCCTACCGCCCTGATTAGGTCATTCACGAAAGGTCTCTTGAGTCGAGGGCGGCCTCGGTGCGCCGCCGCTCACGCACGTACAGAAGTGCGGGTGGGATTAGCAGGGCGAGGATCAACAGAGCCTGAACAACGTCGGTAATGCGCCGCTCAACACCGGTCGCCGCGAGGAAACCAGATCCGGTGCGTAGGCACGCAAGGATGAATGCGATCAAGACCGCTGGCAGTACGCGACCACGTGACACCAATGCGACGAGTAGACCGGTCCAGCCGATGTTTGCTGCGAAGCCTGCGCTCAGGCGATAGTTGCCAAAGTCGCCGCCGACGAGCATGACAGCGCCCGCAAGTCCTGCGAACGCGCCGGAGGTCACCATGGCGATGCCGCCGTAGCGGGCTGCTGCGACTCCAGATCGTTGCGCGACACGGGCGTTGTGTCCAAGCACCGTGAGACGAAATCCCCAGATCGTCCGAGCGAGTGCGAATGCGACCATGAAGGCGGCGAGCAGTGCCAGCACTAGCGAGAGTGAGACCTCGTTGCCGAAGATCTCCGGCGATGGCATACGGGCGGATTCTGGCACGGCAAGGGTCTGTTGTGTCTGTGTCCCTTGGCCGCGGCCGAGTGGGGCGAGGAGAAGTGACTCCCGCCGCAAGGCGTACGCGACGACCTGCGAGGCGATCGCGACGAGCAGTAGCGTGCTCAGGACTTCCGGGACGTTGCGTTTGTAGCGCAGGAGCGCGGCGATGCCCGCCCACAGAGCGCCGCCAGCGATGCCTGCCGCGATGATCGCAACGAGTACAACACCGCCCGGCCATTGATGATGGTTGCCGAGGTGAACGGACGCGTAGGCGCCGCATCCAGCCCCGATCAGCAGTTGGCCTTCCTGTCCGATGTTGACCAGCGCGCCACGAGTCGACACGATCGTGCCGAGCGCGACCAGTAGAATTGGGACGGCGATTCCGATGGTCTGACCCCAGCGCCCGGGACTCGTAAGGCTGCCGCTCACCAGAGCCTCGACGACGGTGCCCGCCGATCCGCCGGTTGCCTCCACAAGCAGCGCGGACAACATGAGCGCGAGCGTGATGCTCATCACATAGAGCGCGACGACCTCGATCCATGAGGTGGTCGAGACGTTGCTGCTCGATTCCGCTCGGTCGCGTGTCATCACGAGGTGCGCCCTCCCAGCAGGAGGCCGAGACGGGTGCGGTCGCGTTCGTCGCCGGTCAGTTCACCGATAACTGACCCGTTGAACATGACCACGATGCGGGTTGCCAACGTAAGGAGTTCGTCGGTCTCGTTCGACACCAGCAGCACGGCAAGGCCGCGGGCCGCCGCCGCGAGCAGTTGTTCGTTTAGGAATGCGACCGCACCGACGTCGAGCCCGCGCGTCGGGTAGGCGGCGATGAGCACCTTTGGGTTGCGACAGAGCTCGCGGGCGAGCACAACACGCTGTTGGTTGCCACCCGACAGTGACCACATCGGTGCATCGGGTCCCACACAGTCGATGCCGTACTCGTCGATCAGTGCCTCTGCGCTGGTACGCATTGCGTCGAGGTCGATAAGTCCGAGCCGACCTGCGATCGGAGTGTCGCTGAGTGCGAGGTTTTCAGCGACACTCATCTCGAGGACGACACCGGAGTCGCGTCGATCGGCGGGGATCACTGCAATGCCAGCTGCTTCCATCGCGCCCGGCGAGCCCGTCTCGACCTCATTGTTATCGAGGCGGATCTGGCCGCCGTCGAGTGACCGAAGGCTGGAGAGCACGTCGATGAGTTCGTGTTGGCCGTTGTTCTCGATACCGGCCATGCCGACTATTTCGCCCGCGTTGAGGGTCAGATTCAAGTGGTCGAGTTGACGCTGTCCCTCAACACCGGCAACGACTGCATCGCTGATACGAAGAACCACTCGACCGGTCGAGGCTGTGGCCGTGCGAACCTTCAGGGCGACCGGTCGAGTGCCGATCATCGCTAGCGCGAGCGAGTCGGCGGTGGCATCTGTGCTGGCGGTGCGTTCGATGACGACCCCGCGTCGTAGCACCGTGATGTCGTTGGTCGCTTCGATAACCTCGTCGAGGCGATGGCTAACCAGTGCGACTGTGCGGTCCCCCTCCTCGACGAGTTGCTTGATCGCTCCGAACAACTCGTGAGCCTCGTCGGGCGTCAGCATCGCCGTGGGTTCGTCGAGGATGAGCACACGCGGGTCTCGCCTGAGGGACTTGAGGATCTCGACACGTTGACGCAACCCGATCGGGAGATCGGCGACAACAGCGTTGGGGTCGACCGGCAGCCCGTAGCGTTCGCCGAGACGCACGACGTCGTCGCGGGTCTGCGCTGGGTCGAGCCTGTGGTTGTCGCCGAGTGCGACGTTCTCCCAGACCGTGAGCGGTTCGACGAGAGAAAGGTGTTGATGGACCATGGCGATGCCGTACGTCGCAGCATCGACCGGGTTGGATATTTCGCAGGGCTGGCCATCGATCTCGATCGTGCCAGCGTCGGGGGTGTGCAGTCCCACGAGCATGCGCATGAGGGTTGTCTTACCCGCTCCGTTTTCACCCAGGATGCCGTGGATGCGTCGAGGGTGCAGCGAGAGGTCGACCCGTTCGCAGGCTACGACCGAACCGAACCGCTTGGTCAGCCCTTCGACTCGGAGAACCGGTGCACTTTCGGTCGGCATCGACGCAAGACTACCGGGGCATCCCGATTCGCCGTGTGTCGCCGAGTTCTATGCTCGCGGCGCGGCAATGGTGCGCGAGGGGGTGAGAGGTGATCGACGAAGCAGACGAATTCGATGATGACGTCGATCCCGACCGGTTGCGGGTCTGTGGGTATTGGCGGTGCGAGGAGCTTTTCGAGACGCGCACCACGAACCAGATCTTCTGCCGCAAGGCCTGTCGCAGCCGCCAGAGAAAATGGGAACGCGCCCAAGAGCGCCGCCGCTAAGTCTCAGAAATCTGTGGTCGTTTACCCACCTCACAGGTGGTCAGGCGACCAAATTTTCGGGTGGGGAGGGGGCGCGGTTAGCTTGGCGCGGTGATCGATCAACCTGCCGCTTCCGAGTTGCTCACCGCGATGGCGTCGACGTTGACCGAACAGGTCGTGCCAGCATGCGACGGAGGGGCAAAACACGCGGCACGGGTAGTAGCGAACCTCTGCGCCGTACTCGCGCGAGAGGCCGACGCGGGCGCGGCTAGCGAGGCCGCGACAACCGATGCATTGAGCGCACTACTGGACATCGAAGGGTCGCTTGAGGAACTGGTCGCAGCGCTCGACGAGCGCATCAAAGCGGATGATCAAGGTTTCGACGCAGTGGCATATCCGGTGCTGTTGGCAGACGTGCAGAGGCGCCTCGCGATCGCGAAACCCGACTACGCATGAGTGAGCAAGAGTTCATCGAAGGCGGTCTCGCGACCCTCCTCGGCGCGGACCAAGGTGCCGTGTCGATAGTGGGTGTCGCCTCGCTCGGCGCACAGCGCCAAACGCTGTTCATCGAGGTTTTCGATGGTCGTATCCATACCTCCGCGGTCGCGCAGATCGGTCAGGCGATCGTGGGAGAAGGTACACCCGCCACTACCGAGGCAGCCCTCGTCACGGCTGCCGGTGCCGCGGGCGTACCGGTCCCCGCGGTACTCGCCGCGACCGATGACCCGACCTTGGTCGGCGGGCCGGTAATGGTGTCCGAGAGAATCGACGGCCTGACGATCCCGCGGCAGATCCTTCGGGCGATCGATGCCAACGTTGACGCCGACTCCGGAGACCGGCTGGCCAATGACTGCGGCCTCGCGCTCGCGGCGCTCCACGTCGTTGAGGTCGACGCCCTGCCCGACTCTGTCCCGCGACCAGGTGAGGACGGTGCGCACCTCGGATATGTCGACGAGCTTGAGACGGTGATGGCCGAGCTCTCCGAGCCAATGCCGGTGATGCGGATCGGCTTCAACTGGCTTCGCCGCAACGCGCCGAACGCTGCGACCGAACCGAGCGTGGTTCATGGAGACCTTCGTAACGGCAACATCGTTGTCAGCGATCATCGACTGGCGGCGGTTCTCGATTGGGAGCTCGCCCATGTCGGTGATCCGATCGAAGATCTCGCATGGTTGTGTTTGCGGACCTGGCGTTTCGGCAACGACGACCGGCCGGTCGGAGGGTTTGGTTCCCTCGACGCGCTTCGCAGCGGTTATGAAGCTGCGCTCGGAGTCTGGGATGACGAGCGATTCCGATGGTGGACTGTGGCACGAACCGCGTGGTGGGGGATCGGGCTAGCCCGACAAGCTGCCGCATTTCGTGGTGGTCTCACCGATTCGATCGTGCTAGCGGCCAGCGGCCGTCGGGTGGTTGAACTCGAGTATGACCTACTACGACTGATCGAGGAGCGCTGAGCATGGACTTCGACATTCCCGACGAGATCGCCACCTACTTAGAGGAGCTAGACGCCTTCATCGAGGCCGAGATCAAGCCGCTTGAGATGGACAACATCCAATATTTTGATCACCGTCGCGAGGACGCACGTACCGACTGGGACCGCGATGGACTCCCAAATCCGGAATGGGAGGCGTTGCTGCGCGAGATGCGACGCCGGGCCGACGCTGCCGGCCACCTCCGCTACGGATTACCAGAAGAGGTCGGTGGACGCGGTGGGTCGAACCTCGCGATGGCGATCATCCGGGAGCACATGGCAGCGAAGGGACTCGGTTTACACAACGATCTGCAGAACGAAGCTTCCGTCGTCGGCAACTTCCCATTTACGTTGATGGTGTTGGCTAAGGGAAGCGAAGCCCAGCGTGCCGAGTTCCTCGAGGCTTCGATAACCGGCACTCGGCGAGTCGCGTTTGGGTTGACCGAACCAAACCACGGAAGCGATGCGACCCATCTCGAAACGACCGCGATACGTGAGGGTGACGAGTGGGTCATCAACGGCGCAAAACGCTTTAACACCGGCATGCATAACGCCACCCATGACATGGTTTTTGCTCGAACCGCCGGCGAGGCGGGTGACGCCGACGGTATTACCTGTTTTCTCGTACCCGTCGAGACCGACGGGGTCGAGGTTGGCCAATTCTGGTGGACCTTCAACATGCCGACCGATCATCCCGACGTCGATTTCCGCGACGTGAGGGTGTCCGACGACGCAGTCTTCGGCGAGGAGGGTCGGGGTCTTGAGTTGGCGCAAATGTTCGTGCATGAGAACCGGATTCGCCAGGCGGCGTCCAGCCTCGGGGCTGCCCAGTATTGCATCGACCAAGCCGTCGAGTACGCCTTGCAGCGTGCGCCATTCGGTAAGCCGCTGTGGCACAACCAGGCAATCCAGTTTCCCCTTGCGGAGCACCAGACCGAAGCGGCAATGCTACGGGTGTTGATTCGCCAGACCGCCTGGGAAATGGACCGTCAACACCACATGGATGTCACCGATCGGGTGTCGATGTGCAACTACCGAGCGAACCGACTGGTGTGCAACGCGGCGGACCAAGCAATGCAGACGTGCGGCGGGATGGGCTACACCCGCCATATGCCGTTCGAACACATCTACCGGCACCACCGCCGCTACCGCATCACCGAGGGCACCGAGGAGATTCAGCTCCGACGCGTGGCGGGCATCATGTTCGGCAAGGTCGCCAAACGCTGACGCTCAACAACGCTGCAAGCAACAGGACCTCAGTCTCACAAACAGCGCATTGTCGACTACCGTGCCACTACGGCAGAGGCCGTTGTGCGAAAGAGTAGGAGCGCTGATGGGGTTCATGGACAAGGTTAAGGAAATGTTCGGCGGCAAGAGCGAGACGGTCGGTGACGCTGCGAAAGAAACGGTCGACACGGTCAGCGACGGCGTGGACAAAGCCGCCGATGTGATTGCTGACAAGACCGACGAATCGGCTGAAGCGGCGGGCGACGTCGTTGATGAGCAAACCAGCGACGAGGCCTAGGGTCCGGTCTTAGACGTGGAATGACCGCCGCCGCTACCATCTGGTCGAATCCCCAGGGCGTGATCGGAGGTGGTCGGTGTCGAGCTTTCTCAGTGCATCAACGCAAGCGCAGATCGATGAGTTGCACAACCAATTCACGCAGGCAGCACCTTTCCGTCACGTCGTCATCGACAATTTTCTTGACGAAGCGATCTGCGCCGCCATGGTTCGAGAGTTTCCAGCGTTCGACACCAAGCTGGCGACCAACGAATTCGGGCGGGTCGGCCAAAAGGCAGTACATGAGGACGTTCGGTCGCTCGGAGGAGTGTTTCGCGAGGTCGACCAGCTGATCCAAGAACCTGAGTTTCTTGAGGCGATCGGTCGGGTTACTGGGATCGACGGATTGTTGTACGACCCGCATTACTACGGTGGTGGCACTCACGAGAACCGATCGGGCCAGTCGCTCGATCCCCATATTGATTTCAACTATCACCCAATCGAACGTTGGCATCGGCGACTCAACCTGATCGTGTATCTCAATGATGAGTGGTCCGAGGATTGGGGTGGATCGATCGATTTCCACTCCGACCCGTGGTCCAATGATGACACCGTCCGCTCGGTTTCTCCGTTGCTTAACCGCTGCGTACTCTTCGAGACCACCGAACATTCCTGGCACGGCTTCCACAGCATCGAACCGGATATTTCAGGGGCGGTTCGATCGCGTCGTTCGTTTGCGGTCTACCTCTACAGCGTTGATCGCCCGGCGGTCGAGAAGGTGGCCCCACACACCACCCATTATGTGCATCGCCCGCTCCCGGATCGATTTCGCGCGGGGCACACGCTCGACGAGGACGACGTGCGGACAATTCGCAGGGCCGTCAGCGAGAGGTCAACATGGATCAAGTACCTCTATGACCGCGAAATGGCCATGTCCGCAACGATCGAGGCGCTCCGTGCGAGCCAGGGAGGTAGGGCCTCTCTTGCGCGACGATTGGCGCTGAAGCGGCGCGTCGTCGCGATGTTGCCAGCGGGCACCCGTCGCGGCGATCTCGCCAGGACGATTACGCGGCGGTCGTGAAGCCAGCGCGATGCGGTTGCCGGCAAATGCCACACGCCGACCTGTATCGGTCGGGGCCGTGAACGTTTCGTTCCTGCCGGTCGCTCTTGCCTCGCTTTCGTTGGTTGGCGTCGCGGTCGCGCTCGGCCGTTGGTATCGGCTAGGCATCGAACGCGACCTCATCGTCGCGTCGGCACGCGCAGCCGCTCAGCTCCTTGTTGTCGGAGTGATCTTCACCGCTATCTTCGAGTCGTCGAGATCGATGCTCTGGGCGTGGGTTTGGATTGGCGCAATGGTTGTGATGTCGACTGCGGTCGTCGTGAGACGATCGGTCGAGTCGATTCGGTCTGTACCCGTGGTGGCAGCGCTGTCGATTGTGATGGTCGTTGGGATGACTCTGGCGGTGACCTTCGGGTTTGACGTTCTCGAGTTCGATTCGGTCGCACTCGTCGTGATCGCGGGGATCACGATCGGCAATGCGGTACCTTCAGCGGTGCTCGGCCTGAACCTGGCAATCGCTTCAGCAAGAGAGCGGTCAGGCGAGATCGAGGCGTTGCTTTCGTTGGGCTTCGACCGAGCGGCCGTAGTGAGATACATGGCGCCGCGGGCTGCGAACACCGCGCTGATCCCACAGATCGAACGGACGAAAGTTGTGGGACTCATCGCCCTGCCTGGCACCATGACCGGCCTATTGCTAGCCGGCGTCGACCCCCTCGATGCCGTGGCGATTCAGCTGCTCGTCATGTACCTGGTCCTCGGTGGTGCCGCGGTGTGTGTCGTGGCACTTGTGGCCGCAGTGATGCGAGACGCGGTGGATGAAAGCCTGTCGCTGGCTGCGTGGGCGCGTTCTCGAGGGCAGGCCTGACCGAGACCGACTTCGTCCATCTCTATTTGTCGCGGGGGTTGCATGGTGTGAGAAAGTACGAATCGCTCAGCGAGGCAATGTAGGCAAAACATCGACAGGACCATCGCTCGACGAGCGCTGGGATCCAGGGAGAGTAATGAACGATCAGGTGATGGCGTCCGGAACCATGGAAGTCAATGTGTCAAAGCGCGCTCAGTTCGGTGGCAGTCACCGCCCCAGGTTCGTCGGACCGGTGGCAGTGATGGTGTTGTTCATGTTGCTGTCGAGCGCTTGTGGAAGTGATGACGATTCATCTGCAACGTCCACATCGTCGACTCCGGAGGCCGCGGAGACCACGTTGGGCGAAGATGTGCCGTTGACCGACAGCTTCCGCGGCGTCACATCCGAAGTGATCAAGGTTGGACTGACCAGCTTTGACTGGGATCGACTCGCCTCGATTGGAGTCGACCTTGGGCGAACGAACTCAGAGGACATCTACCTGGCGGCACTAGAGGCGATCAATGATCGCGGTGGTGTCAACGGCCGATTGCTCGAGATCCACCCGGTCATCTACCTGCCGGTCGGCAATGTCGAGGCGGATGCAGCATGTGTGGAGCTGACCGAGGATCACGAAGTGTTCGTCGTCGTCGGCGTCACATTGTCCGATGAGATCCTTTGCATCACCGACGCGCACGAGACCGCAGCGATTGTGGCTGCTGGTATGACAGCACAGCGAAAGGCGGGGGCCAGGGCACCTTATGCGACTATCGGCGTCGAAACAGAGGAGCGTTCGGCGGGGTTCGTTGCCGCGATGGACCAACTCGGGGTGCTCGACGGCGCGACGATAGGGGTTACCGGCTCGCCAGATGTGAGTGTCGAAGCCTACGAGACGACGGTGCAGGCG
>JADFOM010000048.1 GCA_022562835.1 Acidobacteriota bacterium
GCTCGTGGGTATCACACGAGGAACAACCCAGGCGCACATCGCCCGGGCGGCCCTGGAATCGATGGCCTATCAAACCCGCGACGTGCTGGAAGCCATGCAACAGGATGCGGGCCTCGAATTGAAAGCGCTGAAAGTCGACGGCGGCGCCAGCGCCAACGATCTGTTAATGCAGTTTCAAGCCGACGTGCTCGGCGTGAGCGTCCAGCGCCCGCTTGTGCAGGAGACAACGGCTTTGGGAGCGGCCTATCTCGCCGGGCTGGCCGTCGGCTATTGGAACTCGACCGCATGGGTGAGCGCATCCATGCCAGTGGCTGCGGTCAGCGGTGCCGGAAGGCCCGTCATTAGAGTCGGATCGAGCGCTGCCATCTGCGGCAACAGTTTGGGGTCGACGAAGAACTTCTTCGCATGTGTGTCGGTGTCGGACACAACGGCAGCGATCGTCACCTCCGACCCGGTACCAGCGGTCGTCGGTACCGCGAAAAGAGGGGCCGTCGGTTTGCGCACCTTCATCTTTCCTTCAAGTTTGGAGAGTTCGCCGCCGTTGGTCGCCATCGCCGCGATCATCTTGGCGGCGTCGATCGAAGACCCTCCTCCGACTGCGAGCACAGCGTCACAACCGTGGGCCACATACCGGGCGTAGCCGGCCTCGACCTGTGCAAATGTCGGGTCGGGCTCGACGCCGTCGTAGACGGCCACATCGCTGCCAGCGGCGGTTAACACCTCCGTTACTCGACCCACGATGCCGAGTTCTACGAGCACCTCGTCGGTGACCACGAGAGGTTTGCCCACCCCTTGATGGCAAATTGACTCGCATAGTTCGGTGACCGACCCGGAACCGACGAAGGTGACCGGCACCTTGTCGGGCAACAAACGTGAAGCTAATCCCGCAATGAAGACGAAGATTGAGTGAACGATCCGTTTTACCATGCGAGCAATCTAAGCCTCAAAGGACCGATCTGGACCGCACGGTGCGACTTTCGCGTACTCAGCGCAAGGCACGTGCCAACGCGTCGAAGCTCTCCTTGGCGCATCGCTTGGACACTCCCGCCTCCGAAAGAAACGCCGAACCATGGAAGGTCCCAGGAAACGCATGCAGCTCGGTCGACACCCCGCTCTCGAGCAGGCGCGCCGCATAACGAATCCCCTCGTCGCGCAAAGGGTCGAACTCCATAACCGACACGTACGCGGGAGGAAGGCCGCTCAGGTCTTCGGCCCGCGAGGGTGCTGCGTAGGGTGACACATCGTCTGCGCCGGGCTCCGGCCCGTCATCGCCGAGATATAACTTCCAGCTATGCACAGCATTCGGTCGGTTCCACAGAGGGGTGTCGTCGAACTGGACCATCGAGGCCGTCTCGAGCCGATCGTCGAGCTCGGGAATCTCGAGCAGCTGAAAACGCAGCAATGGGCCACCGCGGTCGCGCGCCAACAAGGCGGTGGCCGCGGCAAGACCGCCGCCTGCACTTTGCCCACCAACGGCGATCCGGTCGGGGTCGACACCGAGCTCCGCGGCATTGTCCGCAAACCAAACGAGTGCTGCGTAACAGTCCTCGAGACCAGCGGGGAACGGATCTTCGGGCGCCAACCGGTATTCGACCGAGACCACGACGGCGGGGAAGTCGGCAGCGATCAGGTCACAGAACCCGTCCATCATGTCGACGTTTCCGAGGATGAACCCGCCACCGTGGATCTCGAGCAGGCCCGGCATGGGTGACCCAGGAGCCTCGGCCGGTCGATAGACGCGAACCGAGACGTCGGGGTCACCTTCACGGCCCGGCACGGTCAAGTCCTCCCGCACAACATCGCTACGAGGGTCGATCGCCGGAATGAAATCCACCATGTTCGCCCGAATGCGCGGCAGGTCCGCCGGGTCACCGAAGTCGCTGACCGTCGGCAAAAGGGGAATCCACTCGATCAACTCGGGGTCGTATGCTCGCTCTGCCATGAGGCGATGCTAGACCCCGCGTTCATTGCTCTTCAGTTCTGTAGTTGAGCAGCATCAGCGCGTTGAGAACCACGACGAGCGTGGATCCCTCATGGGCGATCACGGCAACGCTGATACCGACACCAGACAGCGTCAACGGGATGAGCACTGCGATGACCCCCAGACTGAAGTAAAGATTCTGCTTGATCGTCCTACTGGCTCGACGTGCCAGATCGACAGCGACCGGAAGGCGATCGAGACCATCGGCCATCAACGCTATGTCGGCGGTCTCCAGCGCAGCGTCGCTGGCGGCTGCACCCATGGCGATGCCGACATTAGCGGTGACGAGCGCCGGCGAATCGTTGACACCGTCACCGACCATCGCCACGCCACCCTCACCTGCGAGTTCATTTATGACCGCGACCTTGTCCGCGGGTAACAAGGCGCCGCGTGCTTCGCTCAGACCAACCTGTGAAGCAACCTCGGACGCAACGCGCTGATTGTCGCCAGACAGCATCACCATCCGCTCGATCCCCATCTGCTGAAGCGCGGTGATGACCGAGGCAGCTTCTGACCGTGGCGTGTCCATAACGCCGAGGACACCGAGGAAGCTCGCGCCGTGGCGCACGATCATGGTCGAGCGACCCCGGCCCTCGAGCCGATCGTTCACCACTTGAACCTCGGCTGGTAGTCCAATCTCGTCGTACAACGCCGCATTGCCAACCATGGTTCGCTCGCCGTCTACGGTCCCGATGGCACCCATGCCGCTCACAGAAGTGACGTCGAGCGCATCCGCCGGATCGGCGACTCCGTACTCGACGATGAGGTCGTGAAAGATCGCTCTGGCGATCGGGTGATCACTGAACTGCTCGACGGCGAGAGTGACCCTTACGAGATCGTCCTCACTCACTCCAGCGAGCGGAACTACATCGGTCAGTTCAGGTTTGCCCGTTGTCAAGGTGCCGGTCTTGTCGAATGCGATTACCGACACCGAACCGAGTGCCTCGAGCGGGCCTCCACCCTTGACGAGAATGCCGGCTCGTGCCGCCCGAGCGATTGCGGCCAACACTGCACTCGGTGTCGCTATCGCAAGTGCACAAGGGCTCGATGCGACCAACACTGCCATTGCGCGCTCGAATGACTCAGCGAACTCTTCGCCGAAAATCGGGGGCACGACCACCAACGCAGCGACCAGAAGGAGCACGGCCGGCACCAACCAGCGAACGATGCGTTTTGTCAACCGCTGCGTAGGTGAGATTTGCGTCTCGGCCTCGGCGACGAGCCGGCTGACCCGGGCGAGGGTCGAGTCAGCCGCCGCCCGTCGGACCAACACTTCGATCGCAGCCGAACCGTTCAGGGTGCCGGCAAACACCCGGTGTTCGGTAGGCAGTGACTCGAGTGCCACACCAGCCCAGACATCATCGGGCATGGCCGTCTTGTCGACGGGAATCGATTCACCGGTGACCGCTGATTCGTTGACTGAGCTGGCACCAGCAACGACCGCGCCATCGGCGGGAATACGTTCGTTGGGACGCACGACAATAACGTCACCCACAACCAGTTCGTCGATGGGGACCTCGACGGTCGGGTCGTCGCGCCGACAGGCCGTGCGGGGCGCCAGATCGCCGAGCGCCTCGATCGCGTTGCGGGCTCGGTTCATCGCGAAACCCTCCAACGCGTGGCCGAGGGAGAAGAGCACCAGGAGCAGTGCCGAATCCGACCAGTTCCCGAGAAGGGCAGAACCGACCGCAGCGACCAGCATCAGCTGGTCGATGTCGAATAGTCGCGCCCTGACCGAGAGCCAAGCGTCGCGGGCGACGAACACGCCGGTTAGCAAGGTCGCCGCGATGTAGAGCGCTGTGACGGATTCATCGATGTCGGTGAACCACTCCAGCGAGCGCGCTAGGAGATAGATCAACAGCGAGACGACCGCTGCGCCGAGTTCGATCCGACTGGCGCCGTGGCCGTGTTCGTGCGAGCGGTCGTGGTCCTGCTCGAAGCTTTGGCTGCCCTCGCCGGGTCGAGGCTCGCTGGCGAGATCGGTGTCCGGTCTGATCCCCACCCGTTGGAGCTCTGACCCGATGGCTGCCTCATCGCTGACCGTGCGGTCGAACTCAATGCGGGTGATCCCCTCTATCGACACCGTCGCATCGACGACGCCTGGCAGCGAACGCACCCGTTGGGTTAGAGCGTGAGCTCGAGTCGCATGCCCCATCGAGGACGACGAGATGATGAGGTGGCCATAACGCGAGTCGACCTGCGCACCGGTGGACCGCACCCGGTCCTCGAGGCGGGCGATCGAGACAGCGCCGGTCTGAAGATGAAGGCAGATCTGCGCGTTGTCATTCGTCTCGTCATCGATCACATGCACGGAATCGACACCGTCGAGACGGCTGAGCGCACCAACCAAGTCGGCGACACACCGGTCACGAGCGTCATGTGCGTGAGGGAGCACGACGTCGAGATCGAGTTGCAGAGTGTCCATCAGCGCTGATGTCCTCAGCTGCTCTTGACGATCTTGTCGTTGAGTCGACCGTTTGGCCCAAAGAGATCATCGCGCCAGTGCCCGAGAAGCATGTCGGTGTCACGGTCGTCGGGGTGGAAGTCACGGCGGTTGTAGTCGCGCAGCTGATCCCATACCTCGCGGCGCAGAAACGGCGACGACCTGAGACGGCGAAGGCTAGAGCGCAGCCTGCCGGCCCGATAGGTGGAGCGGTCGCGCGCCATCGCTGCTGCAACCTGTAGGGCCATCCCACCGAGAAACGTAAAGGTCGTGTAGTTCATTATCCAAACCCTGGTCCTCTCCGTACCACCGACCGCTTTGAAGACATCAAAAGCCACAGCCTTGTGTTCGCACTCCTCGAGTGCGTGCCACAAGAACAGGTCGACGACCTCGCGCGAGCCGATCAATCGCCGCGCCTCGGGATCGCTCAGGATGATCTCTGCCAGGGTCGCAGTGAAGTGCTCGAGAGCCGCCGTCGTCGCTAGGTTGGCCGTCGGCGACATGACCCGTTCACGCACGGAAAGACCCCAACGCGTGAACCGCTCAACACGTTTTGTCGGGTAGCCGAGCTCATCGAGCCGATCATTGAGCAAACGGTGCTCACGCCCGTGCATCGCCTCTTGGCCGATGAACCCTGAAACCTGCGCGCGGAGTTCAGGATCGACGATCTCGTCGCGGAACGCTCTGACCGACCGCACGAAGTAGTCCTCGCCATCGGGAAACACTGCGGACAACGAGCCGATGGCGTGGCTCATGATGAGGTCTTCGTCACACGCGAAATATTTTGGCAGTCCGGTGAGCGACTCTTCGAACGAAATGCGCCGCGTTCCTATGTGACGTTGCGGATGCGACGGCGCATCCGATCGGGCGCCTGTTCCATCAGCCATCGTGGGCTCGGCGTTGATCATTGCGAATCTCACCTGATCGGGGGTGGGGCGGACAACGCGACGTTACCCGCTGCAACCGATTCTTCGGGATCGGAGATGCTCACATAATCGCGACAGAAGAGCTCACGTACGCGGCGTACCGTCCGTTTAGGAGGTTTCGCTCAGCGCAGATCCGTTCGACATCTCTGGTTCCTGCTCGCCCTCCATCGTTTGCCCGTGAGTCGAACGCGAATAAACCACCGCTCGGTTGCGACCATTGCTCTTTGCTTCGTACAGCGCCCGGTCGGCACATGCGATGACCTCGGGCAGCGTCGCCGCTGCCCCCCAGGCCGCAACACCGAAACTCGACGTGAAGGGCACAACCGATCCGTCGGCCGACGCTAGAACTAGGCCTTCACGAATACGTTCACACGCGGCGACTGCCTCGTCGATGCTGCAATCGGAGAATGCGACCACGAACTCCTCGCCGCCATAACGACACGCTATGTCCTCGGGTCGAATCACCGATTTCAACACCGTCACG
Organism: Acidobacteriota bacterium; assembly: GCA_022562835.1. Classification (GTDB taxonomy): domain Bacteria; phylum Actinomycetota; class Acidimicrobiia; order Acidimicrobiales; family SHLQ01; genus JADFOM01. The sequence continues at coordinate 5,835 of JADFOM010000048.1, forward strand.
AATGTGCGCAGGGCCCGATCACCCGACTCGTGACCGTGAGCATCGTTGAGTCGCTTGAACTCATCGAGATCGGCCATCACGATGGTGTGATCGTTACCGCCCCGGCGCTGTTTCGAGACCTCATTTTCAAATGCGCGTCGATTCATAAGACCGGTCAGCGGATCCGTGCTCGCCTGCAACGAAGTCTCCGCGACGACCCGCAACATTCCCATCCGTCCGCCGAGCTGGTTGGCGAGGACTTCGAGCTGATTGACCTTCTCGCGGTCGATACGCTTCGGAAGAGGTTCGCTCCAGTGCACGACCCCAACCGTGCGACCCATTATCGAAACGGGCACACAGACGCTGGCGCACTGGCCGTAACTACGGTCGACGAGATGGGGGCATGCATCGAGAGAAGCGCTGTCTTCAAAGATCTGTGTCTGGCCCCGCCTTGCCGCGACGCACCCTTCTGGAGAGTCGACCGAACAACCCGGACCTGCGGGATCATGACCACTCGTGATGGTCTGCTCGAGATGTGCCTGGCTGTTGTCGGCCAGCAGAACCTCTACTCGGTCCTCGCCCGTAACCAGATTGAGGGCTCGGCCCGACGCGGCGATGACCTCGTCTTCTGTCCTCGCCATCTCGAACGCGTTGGCGAGCCGAGTTTCGAATTCTCGCCTCTCCGCATCGTTGGACATCTCACGTTCGCGGGCGATGCTTTCGGCAAGTTGCACGACGCCCTTCTTCCTAACTACGACATATATGAGACTGACCATGGGCGTCAACACTGCAAAGGTTGCAAACGCAACCGCGGAGATGAGTGTCAACCCGGAGAGTTCCGGATACCTGCTCACGACTAGCCATCCAGCACAGAATTGCACAATAAAGGAAAAGGCGAGTGCAACGGGTACGGCGCCGCGGGCAGTGCGTTTGATCTGAGCCGTCGCCTCGACGACGTCGTCGGCGCTTGCCTCCGCAGACCCTATGTCTGATGACCCTTGACCCATAACTCTCTCATCGACGCCGCTGGCAGCAACATGAAGGTCCATATGAACCAAATTTGAGCGATTCGGCCTATTTTTTGGAGATCTCGGCGATCATTTCAACGAACCGAATACTTCATGCGCGTGAAGCGTGTCGTTGTATTCCTTCACCGCGATGATTAGTGCATTTCGGAACCGAAACAACATGTGGTACTGGTTGGCGTACACGGCTCCGTTCACGAGCTCCGCCCGACACGACACCTCGGCGGCAACCCGATCTTGTTCGGCGGTTGTCCCGTGCAGGGTGAAGTCGATGCCACCACCGACGAAAATCGGCATCGGATCGACGATGAGATCCCGCATGTGGCTGATGGGATTGACGCTGCGCGGTGGGTTACCTCCACCCGACCAGGTGGCCTCGTCAGCGAACAGCTCCCACATCTGTTCGAAGCGACGCGCGTTCATCAATTCGTAGAACCGCTCGACGGCGGCGGTGTTCGCGTTCGCGGTCACGTTTGGAGAAAGCCAACCTGACCATCAAACGCCATAGACCCCCGCGGAAGCTCCGGCAGCGAATCCGGTTGAGTCGTCAGGCGGCGCAAGGTCGGCGCCTTTATCCGTTGCGCAACCGCGACGAGTTCATCGTGGTCGAGGCCATAGGCACGTACACCGTTGAGTCCGACCATCTTCACAGCGGACTCCGCAGGCACGTTGGACAGAGCGTTGCGCAACGACAACTGTGTGATGGGTTCCGCTGCGCGATCATCGAGGTGCACGAACGTACCCTCGACGTGCGGATAGTCCGACCCCCAGACCACGTTGTCGTCATACCCATGACGCCAGGCATCCTCAGCCATCTCCGCCGACAAAAAACTCGCTCCGATGAAAACATTGGACGCGGCGTACTCGCTGGGAGGTTTGTCGAGCACCATGTCGGGCCCGAACCGGGCACCGACCACGTCCATTTCGTGGAGCGTGTAGCGCCACCATCCTTCGAACTGCTCCGTGATCACAAGCCGCAGGCCTGGGTGACGCTCGAAAACCCCGCTCATGGCTAGCCACCAGACCGATCGGCGGGCCATGTATCCACCGCTCTCGAAGATCATGATCGCCGACCCGCCCGGACCACCGAGATAGTCAAAGTGCGCGGCCCCGCTGGCATGGGTGACGAGCGCCATATCTAGATCGCAAGCTGCGGCCCAAAATGGATCCCATCGCGGATCGTTGTATTCGATGTGATTTGGCCGGCTCGGCGGCGGAAAGTTGATCGCCTTCAGGCCCGCCTCACGGCATCGATGCATCTCTTCGATCGCAACCTCGATATCCCATGTGGGCAGATAGGCCAGCCCGACGTGACGGGCGGGCTCGACCGCACAGAAATCGGCAAGCCATCGGTTGTAGATCTCGTAGGCGACAGCGCCTTTTTCGAAGTCGAAGATTGTCCAGAGTCCCTGACCTACCCACGGGAAGTTCTCTCCGTTCTGACTGAAGTGGAAGATGACCTCGCTTGCAATCCCTTCGTTGTCCATATCGGCGATGCGCTCATGTGGGTCGTAGTGACCCGCAAGATCGAGGTTGGCGTTGCGAGGCTCGACGGGTTCATCAGACCCAGCGAGCCGTTTCGCTTCCTTATCGGCGAGGTAGCGCTGCTTTGACGCATCGTTGTCGAAGTCCTCGAGGTACGCGGCAGGGCAGTACGGTCGAAGATCCTCTACGAGTCGAGGACCGACATGACTGTCCCCCGACACGATCACGGTCGGTTCATCGAGCTGGTTCGTCATCGATCTCGCGGTGGTCGTCATGGGTTCGACCGTAGGATGGCGTCCGGTTACGGTCAAGGCCCGTGGAACACTTGGAGGGATCCGTCGCCGTTGTTACGGGGGGTGGCAGTGGCATCGGACGCTCACTGGTACTCGAATTCGCCGCGGCGGGCATGCACGTTGTCGTCGCCGACATTGAAACCGAACGATCCAACGAGGTCGCAGACGAGGCATCAGCGCTCGGTGCAGAGGCGATCTCGGTCACGGTCGACGTACGCCACTCCGACCAGGTGAGCGCTCTCGCCGACCAGGCGTTCGAGCGATTTGGCTCTGTAGAAGTGCTCTGCAACAACGCCGGAGTGCTGGTTTTCAAGGACTTCGCCGACTCGCTCATCGAGGACTGGCAGTGGGTCTATGGCGTGAACGTAATGGGCGTCATCAACGGCGTCGTGAGTTTTCTGCCGCGCATGCTCAAAGGGGGCGGTCCCGGCCACATCGTCAACACATCATCGATCGCCGCGCTCGGAGCGACCGGTATCTACGGCACCTCCAAGGCGGCGATCCTGACACTTACCGACGCTCTCGCAGACGAACTCGCCGACTCTCCAATCGGAGTCTCAGCGCTGATACCGGGCATGGTGAAATCTCAGATCGTCGCAGCCGAACGGAACCGGCCCGCTGATATGGGGCGGCGCACCGAACACCCCACACAGGAGTTTGCCGGTCTGGTAGGACTGGACCCGACGCTTTGTGCAAAAAGGGTCCGCGAGGCCCTGCTCACGGGCGAGCGCTACGTCTTTGCCGGTATCCCCGAGGGCGCTTTCGATCTCGAGACGGTCCCGCGCCAACGATTCGACGCGCTCATGGGCGCCATCAACGCTGGCATGGTTTCGGAGGACTAGTCGCCGGTGTAGACGCCGCGCGCAAGAAGACCCTTCACCACGCGCGCGCTCACCTCGGTGTCTGACACCCATTCTTGGGCCGACGCTGCGCTTGGTGTCTGACACCGCCGTCTACGAGGCGACGCGTTCACCCTTTGGGAACTTCACGGGTAGATGTTTGATCCCACCAATGAAGTTGGAGCGAAGCATCTCAGGCGGACCGGTCGGTTCGATGTCGGGCATTCGCCTCACGATCTCATCTAGGATGATCCGTATCTCCATGCGTGCCAGATTTGCGCCCAAGCAATAGTGGGCGCCGCCGCCGCCGAACGCCAGGTGCTCGTTGGGGCTCCGCTCAAGGTCGAAAGTGAACGGGTCCTCGAAGACGTCTTCGTCGCGGTTGGCAGAGATGTGCCACATCACGACCTTGTCGCCTTTCTCAATCTTTTGTCCGCGCAATTCGGTGTCAGCAGTCGCGGTGCGACGGAAGTGCAATACAGGCGTTGCCCAACGGATGACCTCGTCGACGGCGGTCGGCATCAACTCCTCACGATTGGACCTGAGCTTTTCGAACTGGTCCGGGTAATCGAAGAGTCCTTGCATCCCATGTACGGTCGCATTACGTGTCGTCTCGTTGCCCGCTACGGCGAGCAGCAACATGAACGCGTCGAATTCGAATTCGTCGAGGCTGGTTACCGAGCCGTCGTCCTGCACGATCTCGGCGTTGATCAGTGTCGTCACGATGTCGTCACGAGGTGTCTCGCGCCGCTCCTTGGCCAGAGCGTTCGAGTATGCGTACAACTCCATCGCTGCTGTTGAGCCGGTTTCCCGATCGCCTTCGTACTCAGGATCGTCCATACCGATGAGCTTGTTCGACCACTCGAAGAGCTTGAAGCGGTCCTCCTGAGGCACACCCATTATCTCTGCGATGGCCTGAAGTGGTAGTTCCGAGGCGAGGTCGGTCACGAAATCACACTCGCCTCTCTCGATCACGTTGTCGACGATGCCGACGGCCCGCTGACGGAGGTAGACCGAGAGCATTTCGATCATCCGCGGGGTGAAACCCTTCGACACGAGACGGCGATATCGAGTGTGTTTCGGTGGATCGGTCATCAACATCATCACACCGCGCGTGTCGAACGCACCGGACGCACCCGCCTCACCCATGTCGAAGATGCTGATGCCCTGCTCTTGTGATGAGAACAATTCGGGCTGGCGGTTAACCTCGATTAGGTCGGCGTGTTTGACCACGTTCCAGAAACCGGATCCCTCCGGCTCGTCGTGGAAATAGAGCGGCGCTTCGCGGCGCATAAGTGTGAACATCTCGTGGTGTTCACCGCGGACGAACCGATCGGCGTCGAGAAGGTCGATGTCGGCGAGCTGCATGAGGAGTCCTCTTGTCGCGGGTTCAAGAGACAACGCTACTCACCGCGACGTTGATGGCGCCAGCTCTGCACAGGTTCATGTGGTCAACTCGCCGCAATTTCGGTTGACCCAGCGTGAAAGGCCAGACTTGGGCATGCACACAGCTCACGAATCAACAGATGCGCGGCCGCGCAGCCAGCGAAACTGGGTGTTGATGGGTGCTGTTGCCGTCACCATCGTGATGTTCGCCACCGCTTGCTCACAGGACGACTCTGTCGATTCGAACGAGACAACGCAGACCGACGGCGTAGGTGTGACGATTCCGACATCAGATCCCGATACCGAACCGCAGCCAGAAGCAGCACCACAAGAGGTCCGCGACAACCCAAAAGACTGGGCCCTACCGGGTCGCGACTACGCCAACTCGCGCGCCACGTTCGACTCGCTGATCAGCACCGAGAATGTCGATCGCCTCGAGGAGGTGTGGCGCGCTGAGGTCGGCGGAGCCCTTTCCACGGTGCCGCTCATCGTGGACGACACCGTCTATGTCCAAGACAGCACAGGAACCATCTATGCGTTTGACGCCGAAACCGGAGACATGCGTTGGCAGAGCGAACCAAGCGGTTTCAACATCGGCCCGTTCGGCGTAGCGGTCGCCGACGGTCGCGTCTTTGGCCTACACGGCTCCAACGGCATCGTTGCCGTCGACATCGACAGCGGCGAGGAACTTTGGGTGACCAAAATCACCAGCACGCCGACCGAGGGAGTCGATATCCAGCCGCTCGCCTACGACGGAGTTGTGTTGGCAAGCACTGTCCCCATCAGCATCGATGGCATCTACCGGGGCGGCGACCGTGGCATTCTTCACGCCCTCGACGCCGAGACGGGCGACGTCCTTTGGACCTTCGACACCGTCAAATCGGAAGACCTGTGGGGCAATCCAGAGGTGAATTCCGGCGGCGGGTCCTGGTACCCGCCCTCCATCGACCCCGATCGCGGACTTGTCTACTGGGGTGTTGCGAACCCAGCGCCGTTCCCCGGGACACCCGAGTTCCCCAACGGGTCGAGTCGTCCCGGGCCGAACCTCTATACCAATTCCGCGGTTGCACTCGACCTGTCGACAGGTGGTCTTCGCTGGTATCAGCAGGTCATCTCACATGACCTCTTCGACCGCGACCTCGTTCACACAATGTTGGTCACGCTAGGCGACGGTAGCGACGTGGTCGTCGCGACAGGCAAGGGGGGCACGGTTGTCGGCATCGATCCAGACGGCGGCGACCTCCTGTGG
>JADFOM010000387.1 GCA_022562835.1 Acidobacteriota bacterium
GGCGCGCTCGAGATTGTTATTGCGACGGTCGCGCTGTCACTTGGCGTCTTTAGTGACACCGCGTACACCGTGATCGTGATCGTGCCGATGGTGACCTCGGTGTTCGCTTCGTTCTCGCTTCGACTTGCTGTGCGTGGTTGGCGAGGATCACCCGATGAACAAGAGAGGCTTGATCGCGAGGAGGTGCTATCACGAAACGTCGTCGTCAAGAACTCTCGCCTGTTGCTGCCCAGCCGCGGCGGTCCGGCGTCGATCGGAGCTGCGCAGGTCGCTCACTTCGCTTGGCCTCCCGAATCGGCCGTCACCGTCATGTCGGTCACGGAGAAGGGTTCTGAGGGCGTTGACATCGAGGTCTTGCGCAACGTCTTTTTCGACCGCGAGGTCGAACACAAACAGGTCAATGCCGATGATCCCGCAGCGGCGATTATCGCAGAAGCGGGTCTGGGCTATGGAGCCTTGATCATCGGAGTCGCGGTTGCGCACCACGGACAATTGCTTTCGCCCACCGTCGACGAGATCATTCGACAATCGCCGGTTCCCGTGGTGATCGTAAGGCGAGCTCGCAACCTCGACCGACCGTTGCCTGCGGCGTTCAGCCGCGCGCTCGTTCCGGTCGGCGGTGGGCGGTCTAGCCGCGCCGCGCAGGAGGTTGCCTTCGGCATCAGCAACGACCTGGGCACCGATCTCGTGTTGACACACGTCGTCAACAAACATCAGGCGTTGCATGTGCCGTCCATCTTTGGTCGCATGCGAGCGGATGAACCGTCGGCCGAGGTAGCCAACACGTTGCTTTCTCAAGCGGTCGCACGCGCAGACGAGTTGGGACTCAGTGCTACGACCGATGTACGCCACGGCGCGTCGACGGGCACGGAATTGGTGCGCGCCGCGACCGAGGTGGAGGCGGACGTTGTGGTGATCGGTGCCTCGATTCGAAACGTTGATGGTCGTCCGTATCTTGGTCATTCGGCCGAAACAGTGCTTGAGCAATGCGACGCGACCGTGGTGGTTGTGGCAACGCGGACGCTCACCGAGGACTGATCGAAAGCGGTCAGTCCCTCGAAGCCGCGACGATCTCGAGGATGGCGTCTCCGTAGCGGTCGAGCTTTGCCGGGCCGATACCTGGAATTGAGGAGAGCCCAGAGCGTCGTGTCGGGCGCTGCTCGGCGAGAGCACCGATCGTGGTGTCGTGCAGGATGACATAGGCGGGAACGTCGGCTGCTCGTGCGGTGCGCAGCCGCCACTCCTTCAGGGCGACAACAATGCCATCGTCTGCGGCTGGCGCTGTCGGTTCTTCGAGACTGCGACGCAGGGCACGGATGTGATCGGTGCTGTCGACTGGGCGTTCGCCTCGCGCCAAAGCATCGCTCGCTGCGAGCATCGACTCTATGTATGGAGACGGTTCACGTTTGGTGGAACGGGTACCGAACGTGCGTTGTCGGGCCCAGTGGATCGACAGCACCCTTTCGGCACGGGTCATCGCTACATAGGCGAGGCGGCGCTCCTCGTGTTGCGCTGCCACTGAGCGTGCATGTCCTATTGGGACAAGTCCATCTTCGAAGCCAACCAGATGCACGACCGGCCACTCCAGGCCCTTCGCAGCGTGGAACGTCATGAGTTCGACGGCGTTCTGACGGCCGGATTCGTGATCGAACGTCGCGTGTGCCCAGCGCGTAAATCGGTCGGCGTACGCTCCAGGATCGAGGCTGAGATGATCGTTCGCTACGCGGACCAGCGTCTCGAGGTTGTTGGCTTGTTCAACGATCTCACCGACCGGTCCGTCGTCATCGTTGTAGTCCGCGACCCGGTCATGGCCCGCACCGACCAGATCGGGGTCGCCCATGGACGCGGCGCGCAACTCACGCACCTGCTCTTCGAGATCTCGGATTGCTAGCGGTAATGGCCGATCATCAGCGGACCATTGCTTGAGCACCCGCTTGATCTCGGGTCTTGACAACAGTCCCGCACCCCCTCGTGTACGACAGGGAATGCCTAGCTTGCCGAGGGTCTCCTCGATGATCGGAAGCTGACCGTTGGTGCGGGCGAGCACCGCCTGATCGGACCATGCGGTACCGGGCGCGTGGTTGTCTCTGACCGCCCTGGCGACAGCGCGCGCCTCCGCTCTGTCGTCTTCATGCGATGTCACCGTTGGTATCGGTCCTGGGGCCATCATCGCTTCGAAGTCGCGGGGACGGTTCAGTACGCTTGTGGCCATCTCGAGGATCTGCGGTGTAGAGCGATGATTGCGAATCAGTCTCAGGGTGCGTCCCGCTCTGAACGTAGTGGCGAACTCGTTGAGCAGTTCGGGGTTTGCACCGTTCCAGCCGTATATTGCCTGGTCGGGGTCACCCACCACGCAGAGGTCACCGGCATCACCGAGCCAGGCCCGCAACAGCGAGTATTGAAGCGGATTGACGTCCT
>JADFOM010000388.1 GCA_022562835.1 Acidobacteriota bacterium
TATGCGTGGCGGACGAAGAAACTCTCCTCATTGTAGTCCGTATCGATGAACCAGCAGGCGATGCCGTCAGGGTCGTCACTACGAATTTCGCCAGTGCTGGGATCGAACCTGGTGGTGAGGACTTTCGGGGGGCGATGGAGACCTGCGTTGCATTGATCGAAGGTGTGGGGTTCGGTGGCCGCGGTCGTCGGGGTCTTGTCGATGACACAGAGCTGCAGGATGCGTTCGTCGAGTTCAGCGACTGCATCCGAGACGAGGGATTTGATGTCGGTGATCTTGAGTTCGACGGCCCTAGAGGCCGTCCCGGGCCGGGTGGCGAGGACGGCGCACCTGGTGGGTTTGGGGAGGACGGTCCTCCGGAATTTGGTGAGGATGGCCCAGACCGCGAGGGCGGATTCGGGGACCGCTCGGGGTTCATCGCTGAATCGCTCGGACTCGATCCCGACGACCCCGATGTGGTGGCAGCACTCGAACTGTGTGGTCCTGTTCTCGAGGAAGCCACCGCCGGCTTTCGCCCAGGCGGTCCCGGCGCTGATCAAGACTGAGCCAGCCCCCAACCCCTGACTGAGGACGAGAGCTACCCAGATGACCGATCACGATATTTTCACGGCCACGAGTCGACCCAGCGCGGACGGCGATGGACCCGCGCCGTTCGCGGACGGCAACAGTAATGAACTCGTGGATCTTGAGTTGCCGCGGACTCGCCGTTGGCCCTTTCTGGTCATCGGAGTTCTCATCGGGATCGGTGCGACACTCGGCGCGGTCGCCTACCTGGGTGGCAGCGACGACGCCGAGGTGATCGATCAGGTCACGGTCGATCTTGCGACCGCGATACTCGAACGACGCGATCTGGTGGAGGAGATCGAGTGGGGAGCCGAGCTCGGCTATGGCGAAGCGATCGAGGTCGCTGCACCGGCGGACGGCACCATCACCGCGACGGTAGAAGTGAACACGCTGGTCAACCGGGGCGATGTCCTGTTCAGCGTGGATGAGACACCGTTTGTGGTGTTCTTCGGGGAGACGCCGCTCTATCGCACCCTGACCGAAGGCGATGAGGGCCCCGACGTGAAACTGTTGGAGACGAACCTCGTCGTTTTGGGCTATGACCCCGACGGCACCGTGACGGTGGATGAGACATTTACTTCGTCGACCGAAGACATGGTGCAACGGTGGCAGGAAGACCTAGGCATAGAGGAGACCGGCTCGGTCGAGCCCGAGTCGGTACTGCTCGTCGAAGGGCCAATCTCGGTCGATGAGCCTGCACCGCTCGGCCAGGTGGCACGCTCGGGCAGCGCTGTCGCAACGATCTCACCACGACTCGTTACCGACACCGTCGTGGGCCCGGCGAGCGGCGAGATCACCGCATTGGCCGAAATCGGCACGCGGATTCGCAACGGCACCGTTGTCTACGGTGCCGACGGCGTCGATGTCGTAGCGCTCACGTCGCTCGACGCGATCGGCACATTCCTAACCGATCCCAGCACGGAAACTTCCGCGTTGGAGAACGCGCTGATCGAAGGCGGCTACGACCCAGACGACACGATTGTGGTCGACGACGTCGTCGATGACGCCACTTACGCCGCGATCGGGCGTTGGCGGACAGATCGAGGTCTCGAGATCACCTCGGGACCCGCAATGACCGCATACGTATCGGTCACTCCGGGACTTGAGGTGTCCTCGCGGCTGGTGACGAATGGCGCCGTCGTCGAAACCTCGCGACCGATACTTGAGGCAGCCACTGCCACGCTTTCTGTGACCGTGGCCATAGGGCTGGGTGACCGCGACAGCTTCTCGGTCGGCGACGCGGTTCAGGTCAAATTGTCTGATGACTCGGTGCTTGCGGGACGTGTAAGATAGGTGCGGAGTAGCGGGGCACCGCCGGGCGGCTGGTGAAGAAGGAGAGGACCATGGAGAGACGACGATTTCTGTTGCATTCGATGGCGGCGGCTGCGGCCTTGCGTCCGGCCATCTCCATGGCGGCCCGTCTGGCAACGCCGGACGAGGCGGCCAGCCGTGAGCGGCTGCAAGGGTTGGTGGCGCACATTCGCGAGCTGGATGAGCTGGTGCTGGAGCTGCTCTCCTACAGCCGTTTGCAAAACCCGGCGCAAACACCCGAGCGGGTGGAAGTGGTGCTGGATGAGTTCATCGACAGCATCCTGGGCAGCGTCGACGACGAACTGGAAAACCCCGATATCGTGATGGACGTGGTGCTGGACTGCGCCGTGGAACGCTTCACCCTGGACCCGCGCCTGACCGCCCGGGCCCTGCAAAACCTGCTGCGCAACGCCATGCGGTATTGCGAGCGGCGAATTCAGGTGGGGGTGAAGGTGTGTCCCAGGGGGTGCGAGATTTGCGTGGATGATGACGGTATTGGCATTCCGGTTGACCAGCGGGAGCGGAT
>JADFOM010000049.1 GCA_022562835.1 Acidobacteriota bacterium
GGTGGTCTTTCCAGCGCCGTTTGCGCCGAGCATGGCCTTCGCCTCACCTTCACCTACCGAGACCGACACGCCGAATAACGACCGGAAGGGGCCATAAGAAGCGTCTATTTCGCGGAGTTCGAGTAACGGTGGTGTCATGGTTGGCTTTCCTCGACCGGCGCCGTACCCAAGTAGGCTTTGCGGACGACCGGGTCGGCCATCACCTCGGCGGTGGAACCCTTGGAGATGACCGTGCCGAAATCGAGCACGTAGCACCTCTCGGTGAACGAGACCACGAGTTCGACGTCATGCTCCACCAGAAGTATTGCGAAACCTGCCTCCGCCTGAACAGAACGCAATGTCTCGGCCAATGCTGATGTCTCGTCGCGATCGAGCCCCGACGAAGGCTCGTCGAGCAACAACAGCGACGGTTCTGTCATCAGCGCACGACCCACCTCGACCAACCGCCCCTTACCGAGACTGAGCTTCTCGATTGGCTCGGTCGCCAGGTCGCGTAGTCCGAGCAGCTCGAGCACGTAGTCACATCGTTCGATCTCTTCCTTGCGTGGCCGACCGCGTCCTGTGAGGTCCTTGAGAAAGGAACCGGTGCCGTTACGCACCCGCTCTGCGATCAATAGGTGCTCCCGCACACTTGTGTCGCTGAAGAGCTCTATACGTTGGAACGTACGGCCAATTCCGGCCTTGACGCGACGACTCACCGACTTTTGCACGAGTTCCTCACCGCCGAGCCGCACCGCGCCCTCGTCGGGATTCAGTTGGCCCAACACACAGTTGAAGAGAGTGGTCTTGCCTGCCCCATTGGGCCCGATGAGCCCGACCCGCTCGCCGCTGTCGACGTTGAGGGAAACGTTGTCGAGCGCGGTAATACCCGAGAAGGTCTTGGTGATGTCCTCGACTTCCAGCAATGCGCTCATGAGGTCGTCTCCTCGACCGGCGCGTCGCTCTTGGAATCGGTCAGTTCTGGGTCATCGTCGTCACCGGTTCCGCGGCGCCTCACAAGCCATGCGTCGATGCGGGCGTTCGATTTACGTTTGCCGTACTCCAACATTCCCTCGGGGTGCTTGGCGAACTGCACCGAGGTCAGGCCGAAGAGGACAAAGCGCCACTTGCCCGAGATCGGAAAGAAGGACGGGAGACGGTCGGGCGAACGCAGGATCCATGCAAACAATTCACCACGCAGGATCAACGGATCGAACAAGGAGAACGCTGCGCCGGCCTGAAGAGCTCCGTCAACAGTGCGTGAGCTGAGGCTGACCACGAGCAGCAACCAGAACAGGGCCGCAAGTGGAACGAAGTTCGTGGCGTAATTTACGTTTTCTTGGTGAATCGAGAGCATCGCGCCGCCGAGTCCGGCGATGAATGCCGACACAGCGAAGGCGATGATGCGAGACTTTGCCGGCGAGATGCCGATCGACTCGGCGGCAGTTTCGCTTCCCCGCAATGCCTTGAGCTGTGCACCAAATGTGCCTTCGCGCAGCTGCACCACGAAGAAGGACACGACGACGAACACGATTACAGCAAGCGCAAAAAATGTCTTGTCATTGCTGAAGTCAAATGGTCCGAGGGTTGGCCTTGGCACCCTTGTGCCTTGAAGCAAAGACGTGTTGCCGCCGCCGACCCAGGAAAACTTGACTACTACCGCGTCGAAGAAATAGGCGAACGCGAGCGTGGCGATCGCTAGCCAGATTCCACCGAGTCGTAGCACTGGCAACGACACCAGCGCACCCACGACCGCTGCGATAAACGCTCCAAGAACCGCTGCGAGCAAGACGTTCATCTCAAAGCGGTCGAACATTTGAAAGACGGTGAAGCCGCCGATCGCGGCAAACGCTCCCTGACAGAGCGAGATCTGGCCAGCCAGCCCGGTCATGACGGTGATCGACAGGTAGATGGTGGAATAGATGACGGCCTGGGTAACAAGAAAGATCCAGAATGCATCGGCCTGGAAGAACATCAGGGAGAGGATGAAGCTGAAGAAAACGACACCGAACACCCGTGTAGCCATTGTCAGCCCGGCGCTGCGTTCGCTTGCGATCGGCGCTGGCGGAGGTGGGTCAACACCAGCCAGCGGGTCAGTGCCCTCACGCGCATGGCGAATGCCAGGCCAGAAAACCAACACAGCGAAGAGGATCACGAACGGCATCGCCGGTGTGAGGTTGTCCTCAATGATGTCGAGCCATGCATAGTCGTCGGTCCAACGCGGGAGAAAGGTCTTGAACAGAGCGATAAAGATGCCCATGCCGAGACCACCGACGAACGCCCAGGGCAGAGAGACCAGACGACCGATGGCTGCGGCGGCGATCGCTATCACCACCAGATTGAAAAAGTCGGGCGCAATAAGCGTGTTGAACTGTGGAGCGATGAGCACCCCTGCCATTCCCGCAAACGTGCTCGACAACGCCCAAGCAAAGGCTGAAACCCGATCTGCGGGCACACCGGCAAGTTCGGTCAACCTTGGGCTTTCCACGACGGCGCGCATCGAGAGCCCAAGCGATGTGAACCGAAACATCAACCCCAGTCCCAGAACAGCGCCAAGCGCAACGATCATTTGCATGAGTTCGTCGCGCGAGAACGCGTACAGCCCGAATGGGTCATAAAACACGCTGTCGCCATTTTCGATGATGCCAACCGGCGTCAGTCCCGCGACCGCCTCGAAACCCGAGATCAGATCGAAAAGAGCAGGCAGAGCCACGGTCAGGCCAATGGCGATGACCAGCTTCGAGACTGCTGATGCGGTCCGTAGGTGTCGAAAGATGAACCGTTCGAGAATCAAGCCGATCGCCGGGGCGAGGACAAAGACCGATATCACCAAGGCCGGTACTATGTGCCACTCGTCCTCGACGCGCAGCTTGAAATACATCGCGGCGGACACATAGGCCTGTGCACCAAACGCCAGGTTGAATACACCCGACGTCTTGTAGGTGAGCACGAAACCGACAGCGATGAGCGCGTAGACCGCGCCGGGCGGGGTGCCCTGCAGGATCGCTGTAAAGATATCCTCAAATACGCCAGCGGCGAACATCAGTGCTCAACGATCAGGGAGTAGCTATCTGCTCGGGCTCGGTCCAGTCGCGATTCGAATTGTCCCAGCAATTCCACGGCGTCTCGGGCGAGGCAAACGTTTCGAACACACCGTCCACAATGATGACTGCGGCGGAACATTCGAGAGCTGGACCGCCTCCCCCGTCAGCTGACTGGGGTTCGTGCTGAGTGGTCCAGTCGATCGACGGGATTAGTCCACCTGCGCTATAGGAGGTCTCCGAATTTAGGGCGTCGATGGCCGACTGTTGATCAAACTCTTCACCCGCACCCGATATAGCGTCGAAGGCTTCTCGGGCGTTGATCCAACCGACCATGGCGTGTTCGGTCAGCTCGATGCCACTAGCTTCGAATCGCTCCAGCACCAAGGCAAGATCGGTGCCTTCACCATCTGCCTCGTAGGGGATGAAGCCTGGGGACACGAAGTCGCCCTCGAACAACGCTGCATTCTCTGCGACAAACCCATGGTTGTAGGAGTTCGGGTGGTGCAGCGTCACCTTGTCGATGTAACCCTGCCGGTCGAATTCCTGTGCCAGGGTCTTCATCGCATTGAGGTCCATACACGAGGTGACGAAGTCGACCTCGGCATCGATCATCGCCGAGACTTCGGTCGCCACTCCTCCAGGGAGTCCGAATTCCATCTGATCGTTCAGATACGCGGCCTCCGCACCAATTTCGGGACCGTACTTCTCAAATGCCTTGTAGCTCGACTGTGCACATACCTTCGAATTTTCCGAGATGCCGTAGCCGAGCGCGGCTACCTTTGTCGCCCCAATTGATTGCGCCTCGTACGGAAGCGCCCGGCCGAGACAATCGATGCAAAGCGATGCGACGTTACCGAAAATCGCCTCACGTCCGGCTGATTCGGCAGCGTGAATATTCCAGACAAATGTGGGGATACCAGCGTCGTCAAGGTCTCCCCAACCACTCGCGATAAGGGTCGCCTGGAATACTCCGAAAGAATTGTCGTTGGCGATGATCTCGACCGAACGCGCCTGGTTGTTTGCGAGCTCGTCGTCGAGGACCTCGCCGATTACCAGATCGCGACCGAACACTCCGCCCTGTTCGTTTTGATAGTCGAAGAACGCTTGAATGCCGTCGACATAACAGTCGAGAATGCAGGTGCCAAGAGGATTACCTTCCTTGATGCCCACAACCGAGAACGCGATTTCATCGTCGCTTACGCCCGGCACGCCTTCGATCGTGGGGAACGCGTCCCCTTCGGCCGCGGTTGTCTCGGACGAATCGGCGGCGCTGGTCGTGGTCTCGTCGCCACCGCCGTCACCCGAGTCGTCATCTCCGCACGCGGCTCCTACCAGCGCGAACACCGCTAGCAGTCCCAAAACCGAAAGACGCTTCCTACCCAACATTGTTTCCCCCATCATCACCGTTAGATCTTGAACTGACACGAACGTTAGCTGGTAACTCTACTTCATCGCCTCACGGCGCGCCCTACGCATCACATGATCGCTCCGGACTCCTTCATCGCGGCGATGTCATCCCATTCGATGCCTGCGGCAAGCAGCGCCGTCTCCGTATGTTCACCGTGTTCGGGTGCCCGCTCGACCTGTATGTGCTCCTCGTCGAACTGAGCCGGACTCGCCACGAGTTGCACATCGTCACCGTTGCCGGCGGTCATCGTCGGCAGGTAACCGTTCGCGATGACCTGAGGATCCTCGTAAAGTTCGTCGAGTGTCTGGAACGGCGTCCAGACGCCGTCGAAGGTGTCCAATCGTTCCTTCCAGTAGGACAGCGGATGTTCACCAAATGCCTCGTCCATAATGTCGATGCAGGCGGGGCCGTTCTCGGCCCTCGCCGCGCTCGTCGAAAAGCGCTCATCGGTCACCAGTACCGGGCGGTCCAACCGTTGCGCAAGGTCGTCCCAGAACTTGTCGGACTGCAACAGGATCATCGAGATAAAACGGTCATCGGAGGTGCGGTAGGTGCCTACGCCAGGGTTCGGCGACATCCGTCGATCACCGCGCGGCATCGACTTCATTCCGAATAGTTTCGATGCAACGACCAGCGGCGAAATCTGCCACATCGCCGTCGCCAACAACGAGACGTCGACGATGCTCGTCTCGCCGGTCCGCTCACGCTTGACCAACGCAGCCGCGATCGCTCCCGCTGTCGCCAACCCACCCATCACATCGCCAAATCCAGGCGAGGCCTGACCAGCTGGGAAGCCGTCGGGCCCAGGGGGCATTACCGCGCCGAGGCCACCGCGAGCCCAAAACGATGCTCCGTCATACCCACCCTTTTCCGCATCTGGCCCCTGAGAGCCCTGACCGGAACCTCGAGCGATGATGATTTGGGGATTGCGGGCACGTATCGCCTCTGTGTCGACATCGAGCTTGCGCCTGATAGGCGGCAGGTAGTTCGTCAACAAGACATCGGCGGTCTCGATCAGTTTGAGGAAGGCTTCGTGCCCGTCGGGGTGTGCCAGATTGATGCCGATCGACTGCTTGCCCCGATTGGGCTGCTCGATCATGAAGTTCACACCGCCGGGACCGCCAGGCACGAGGCCTGACGTAATCAGGCCACGTTGTGGATCTCCCGTTTCGGGGTGTTCGACCTTGAGTACCTCCGCACCCCAGTCGACCAGCACCGAGCCACCGGACGGTATGAACATCCAGCTGGCAAGCTCGATGATGCGAATTCCCTCGAGTGGACCTGCCATTAGTAATCCCCTAGCGATTGTTGAATGTGTATGAAGGCGGTTCGGATGACGATCAGCCCGGGGCCGGCCAGCCGACCGTCTTGGTCTCGGTAAAGATCTCCAAACCCTCGATGCCGCACTGCCGTCCTATCCCCGAACCCTTGTAGCCGCCAAAGGGAGCATCGGCGCCGTACCAGACGCCACCGTTGATGCCGATGGTTCCGGTCCGGATCCGACGGGCAACCGACTTTGCTCGTTCTAGGTCACCGCTGCTGATCATTCCCGACAGGCCATAGGCCGAGTCGTTGGCGATGCGCACCGCGTCGTCGTCGTCGTCGTACCCGATCACAGCGAGCACCGGGCCGAAGATTTCCTCCTGAGCGATCGTCATCGAGTTGTCGACGTCGGCGAACAACGTCGGCTCGACGTAATAGCCCTTCGGCAGGTGCGCCGGCACTCCCCCGCCTGTCACGATACGTGCACCTTCCGCCTTGCCCTTCTCGATGTAGCCGAGCACGCGGTCCTGCTGTTTCTTGGACACCTGGGGACCCTGCATGTTCGCCAAATCGGTCGGGTCGCCGTAGGACCAGCTTTCGAAGCCAGACGCGATCATGTCGACGCAGTCGCCGTAGCGAGCATTGGGCACCATGATGCGAGTGGAGATTGCACAACCCTGGCCCCCGTGCATACACGACATGACCACCGACGGCATCGCCGCGTCTAGATCTGCGTCGTCAAGGAAAAGGTTGACCGACTTGCCACCCAACTCCAAGAAGACGGGCTTGAGGGTCGACGCCGCCGCGGCCATGACACGCTGCCCAGTGGCGGTCGAACCGGTAAACGCCACAAGGTCAACATCGGGCGAGGTTGTCAGCACCTCGCCGACTAGATGATCTCGTGACACCACGATGTTGACGACCCCCGGCGGGATGTCGGTCTTTTCGACGATGAGCCGTGCGATGCGCGTTGCGTTCCACGGCGTGTCGGGCGCAGGCTTCAGAACGAGGGTGTTCCCCATGGCAAGCACGGGCCCCAACTTGTTGAGGATGATCTCGACGGGAAAGTTCCATGGCACGATCACACCGACGACGCCGATCGGCTCCTTCCACACCTCGCGGTCGGTCTCGTAACCGACCCCCATGGAATCCTTGGGTCCGATCGAGCGCACCCACTCGAACTTATCGATCATTTCAGCTGGCCAGGAAAGTGCCTCGCGCAACGGCGCATCGAGCTGAGGGCCAAAGGTAAGGAGTTGCGGACAGCCGACCTCGGCGACGAGTTCAGCGCGCAGCTCCTCTCGTTCGGATTCGATCGCAGCTTGGAGTTGCGCGAGACAGGTCTTGCGCAACTCGCGATTGGTGGCCCAGTCGGTTGTGTCGAACGCACGACGCGCAGCATCGACCGCCCGTTGCATGTCAGCGGCTGTGCCGTCGGCGACCTGCCCGAGCACCTCTTCGGTGGCCGGGTTGATGTTGTCGAATGTTTCACCATGTTCGCCAGCGACGAGCTTTCCGTCGATGAGCATGCGCATATCACCCATGGTAAAGCTCCCCCAGGTTGGTGATTAGTTTGTAGTCGTTTTGCTCGGAGGTCACCAAACGAGCTGCAGATTATCGATCTGGCGGAGACCGGCCGAGTAGTTTAGTTCGACGCCGTCGGCGATCGAGTAGTTCGGCACGCGTCGATGCCATTCTTCGAGCACGACCCGCAACTCCATGCGCGCGAGGTGCGAACCGAGACACCGATGAAGGCCGCCACCGAACGCGAGGTGTTTGTTGACCTCACGGTCGAAATCGACGTCATCACCGCCATCCCAGAATTCCTCGTCGGTGTTGGCCGATCCCAACATCACCATGATGGTTGTCCCTGCCTTGATCGGACATCCCCCGAGTTCGGTATCTCGCGAGGTTATCCTCGGCACTCCTGTCACCGGGGTCTCAAACCGCAGCAGTTCCTCGATTACCGCGTTGACGCGGCTCGGGTCGTCGACTAGCTGCTGACGCTGCTCAGGGTTCTGCGCGAGAAAGGAAATCATGCAGTCAAGCGACGCAGTAACCGTGTCGAGGCCGGCGAGGAAGAACAGATAGCCGATGTCGACAACGTCGTCGGGGGTGAGCCGATGACCATCGACCTCCGAGCTAAGGAAACCAGAAAGGAAATCGTCCTGCGGGTTCTCCACGCGCTCGGCGACGACCGCTTCTAGCACCTCATAGATACGTGCGCCGGTCTCGTCGCGTACATCGGTGTCGGTCTTGTCCGCGGTGGCCTGCGGGCGGATGATCCCGTCCTTGAGTGCGATGAACTCAGCCGCTCGTTCAAGCGGGAGGCCGAGGAGTTCGAGAAACACCGTGCTCGGCAGCGGCTCGGCAATCGCCTTGTCGAAGTTGCAGGTGCCGTCGTCGACGACCTTTTCGATCAGGTCGGCAGCCAGCGCTCGGGTGCGGTCCTCGAGCAGAGCTACCTTCTTCGGCGAGAACAGCGGGTCGAGAATCTTGCGGAACTTCGCGTGGTCTGGCGGGTCGATCTGCAGAGGGATGAGTGGCCGTTTCTGGCCGATCTCCACCGCCTCCTCGCGTGACGAGTACACCTCGGGGTTTCGCAAAACCTCTATGACGTCCTCGTGACGCCAAACCATCGTCATCGAAATCTCGCCCAGATCGACGTTGGTGACCGGATCGGCATCGCGCATTGCCTTGTACATCAGTTGAGGGCAAGCTGCCATCGCCGGGTCGCCCATCATTGCAAGGGCGTCAGGAGACCCATCGACGTCAGCGGGATCGGCGTCGCTGAGTCCTTGATTACCGGTCTCGGTCTTCGCTTCGTTGTCGCTCATGATTCCTCTATTGTGATCGCGTCTTCGGGACAATTGTTCGCGCCCCGTCGGGCGTTATCTTCGAGTTGTTTCGGAACGTCGGTGAAGCGTTCGATTCCGTAACCATCGTCGTCACAGTCGTAGACCTCGGGGGCCAACGCGTAGCAGCGTCCGTGGCCCTGGCAGAGTTCTCGGTTGATGTGAACCTTCACGAGGCGATGCCAAGAAGGTCTTTGAGGTTGCCTCCCATGATCTTGGCCACATCTGGTTCGCTGAGCGACGCTGGTAAGTCGTCGACAAACGCAACCGGGTTGGCGAGGCCCTCTGGATGTGGATAGTCCGAGCCGAACAGCAGTCGGTCCGGACTCATGATCTCGATCAAACCCTCAAGCGCATCTTCCCAGAAGGGATTCACGTAGACGTTACGGGTGAACGACTCAACCGGGTGCTCGTCAAACTCCTGCGGCATATTCTTGTAGATGCCTTCAAGTCCCTCGACGAGCGGCTTGACCCACGTCCCGCCGTTCTCGATGGTGGCGATGCGCAAGTCGGGGAAGCGAGTGAACGCTCCGTGACAGACCATTGCATTCATCATGTCGGTGATCGCCCGGTTCTTCATGACGAGGAAACGAAACGGATTCGGCTTGAACGGCAGCATCTCGCCCCCGCCCTCCCAGATTCCGGACAGGTCGGCGTATCCGGAATCAGACGAATGCATCCCCACGAGCACTCCGGCTTCTTGCACACGCGCCCAGAACGGATCGAACTCGCTCAGCCCTGGCGACCGAGGTCCGCGTAGACCCCAAGCGGGTGCCGGGCGGATCAGGATGCAGCGAGCACCTTTGTCGAGACACCACTCGAGTTCCTCGATCGCCTTTTCTACGATGGGCAGCGCAATCACCGGTGTGGCATAGATTCGATCGTGATAATTGAATGTCCATTCGTCGTACATCCACTCGTTGAGCGCATGCACGGCTGCGTGGGTCAGATCGGGATCCTCGCGCATCCGCTCCTCGAGCAGGCTGGCGAGGGTTGGAAACATCAGAGACCCGTCGATGCCCAGGTCGTCTAGATGTGGAAGTCTCGCCTCGGCGTTGCGTGCCCATTCTGGGCACTTGATCGGGTCGCCGTAGATTTCGCGCAGCGACTTTCCATCGGGGTTCCCGTGCCGGTAGAAGTCCTCTTGGGCCCCGGGCGCTGCCACGACCTCAAACGTTGGGTTGGGGATGTATTCGGAGATCTGCCCGCGGATCGCGATCTTCGTACGTCCGTTCACCTGAACGTAGGTGATCGCGCCCTTGTACTCGCTCGGCAGGTAGCGGGTAAACGCCTCCTCGGTCTCGTACATGTGGTTGTCGGCATCGAAAACCGGAAAGTCGATGGTGCGTTTCATCGCCTCTGTCCCCCAGGATCGAATCAGGTATTGCCGTGCACCTTAACGGTTTCTAACCATCGTGTCACTTAGGGTGCGGACCCGTCGTCTCCTACCGTGTCGATCACTGCGATGTCGTCGAGGTGGCCCGCGGATCCAACCGCGACCAGGACCGCCTCAGCAACCTGATCCGCGTGCATCATCCCTCCGCCTAGTACCCCCGAGTCCACCCATTTGACCAGCGCCTCCTCCATACGATCCGAATCCCAATGCCCTGCGAAGTCCGTCCCAGCGGTGTTGCCGACGACTACCCGAGTGACCAACAAACCAGGGAACTCGACCGGAAGACAACGCAACAGCCCATCGAGAGCGATCTTCGAAGTCGAGTACAACGAAAGGTCCGGAAACGGGCGCCGAACCGACTTCGATGACAGCGCAATGGCTCGACCGTTCGACGCCAACAGATGTGGTGCAGCTGAGGACATCACCATGGCGGCACCTGTCACATTGGCGGCAAAGACTCTGCTCCAATCCTCCGCTGTCGCGTCGGCCATCGTCAACAGAGGTGAAACGCCGACGCAATACACAACCGCGTCGAGGCCGCTGAGATGACCAACCGCTACGTCAACAATACGCTGGGGATCACCATCAAGGGTTACGTCAGCGACGACCGAATGCGCGTCGAGCGTCTCGAGCAGATCGGCTCGTCGCGCCGATCCAACGACGGCCGCACCGCTGTCGACCGCCATCTGCGCGACCGTTCGCCCTATGCCGCTCGACGCACCCACCACGAGGATCCTCTTGTCGCTGAGGTCAACTGAAATCGACACGACTACTCCACATCCGATAGTTCATATAGTCCAACCCACAAGGAACGAAGCTGACATCATGACCCATGTTTCCGAACTGTTCGACCTGAGTGGACGCACCGCGGTGGTAACCGGGGGCAGCCGCGGACTCGGACGGGAAATGGTGCTGGCGTTTGCCGAGCACGGTGCCAACGTCGTAATCGCCAGCCGCAAGATCGAGAACTGCGAGGCATTGGCAGCCGAGGTCACAGATCGCTTCGGGGTCGAAGCGATGCCCGTGCAGTGTCATGTTGGAAAATGGGACCAAGTCGACGCCTTGGCCGATGCCGCCTACGAACGATTCGGCTCGATCGAGATCCTCGTCAACAACGCAGGCATGTCACCGCTCTATGACAAGATCACCGACGTCTCCGAGGAACTTTACGACAAGGTCATGGATGTCAACCTGAAGGGCGCGTTCCGGCTCAGTGCTGTGATCGGTGAGCGCATGCGCGACGCCGGCCGCGGGTCGATCATCTCCGTGAGTTCATCTGCGGCTATCCGTCCAACACCGGGCGAGTCTGTTTATGCCATGGCCAAGGCGGGCATGCACAACATGACCGACATGTTCGCGAAGGCATACGGTCCCGAGGTGCGGGTCAACTGCATCATGCCGGGGCCGTTCCTGACCGACATATCCAAGGCATGGGATCTCAAGTCGTTGGAGAAGTCTTTCAAGAACGCTTTCTCGATGGGCCGAGCCGGCGAACCGCACGAGATCGTCGGAGCCGCCCTCTACTTCGCGTCTGACGCTTCGAGCTACACGACCGGCGCTGTCCTTCGCATGGACGGCGGCTGGAAGTAGCCCACCCAACCGGTTTTCTGTTTTTCTGACCCCCAGGACGCCCTTTTGGGCACTCTGGGGGTCAGAAAAACAGAAAACCGGCAACTCGGGCGCATCAGGGGCGCATGTACCAGCCGCCACTGGCGTTGATGCACTCGCCCGTTACAAACGACGATTCATCCGATACAAGCCATGCGACCACATTCGCGATGTCATCGGGGGTGCCGAGCCGCCGCACCGGTGTGTTGTCGGCCTCATCGAGCAACCCAGGCGCCTTGGCATCGACGAACCATGTGTGAATGATCCCGGGTGCAACTGCGTTACATCTCACACCG
>JADFOM010000050.1 GCA_022562835.1 Acidobacteriota bacterium
CGAGTTCGCCAGCGCCTGGCTCATCTCCTTGAGTAGCCGCGCCGCATCCTCTCGCAGCGCATCCCCGGCCTCGAACTCCTCCGCTGCCAGCGCCGCCCCTATCTGTGCGCCCGCCAGCAGGAGCAGCCAGCCGGCGATGAGTTCCGCCCATCCCAAGTGGAAGAGATTCTCGGCGAAGGCGAGCGCCAGCTTCTGCTGGCTCGAGTCCGGTGCGGTCTGAAGAACGGTGCTGCCGAAGTGTGGCATCGCCAGGTCGGTGAGGAGGCGGTAGGCGCTCCCTAGGTGTTCGTCCTCGGCTAGCACGGAGCCGGCCTGATAGCGGCCCAGCTCGATGTGCGAGGCTGCGTGCTCGCGGTCCTTCCCCAGCGCCGAGGCTAGCCACTGGTGGTATTCGGCGAAGCCCTCAGCCAGCAGGGAGCGTTGGGCGGCTATGCAGTCGCAGGCGGCGCGCAGCAGCGGTGGACACGCGGGGTAGGAGGCTCGGCTCAGCAGCATGCAGGTGTCCGACAGGTAGGCGAACGTGCGCGACCAGAAGCCGAGCAGCGCCGCCATCTCCGGGCTCCGCTTCTTCGCCGAGGCTGCCACAACGGCAAGCTGGAGGTTCATCGCTCGCTCGAACAGCGATAGGTCGGGTGCGAGGAGGAACCGGGTCTGGCGGTGGGCGTCCCGGTGGTGGCCCCGGTGGTCGACGTCCGCCTCGTCGCAAGAGTCGACGACGTCGCAGTCGTGAAGAACTCCAACCGATGGACGTGCCGGCCTACACGCCAGAAGATACCGAGGTTCCAGGCGGCGAGATCGTCGTCGAGCGCGCATCGTCGCCTCTCGAGATCGGTCCGAAGCTAAACAGGACGGCCGCCGACGTGGTTCGGTTTCTGATGCAGCAGGGTGAGATGGTCACCGCAACCCAATCGCTGACCGACGACATGATCGAGTTGTTCGCAGCCGAGGTTGGTGCCCAGGTCCGGCTTGTCGATCCCGGCGAGGAACAAGAGGCTGAACTTCAAAAACTGCTCGGATTCGATGAATCCGAAGGCGAAGTTGTCGACCCGAGCGTCGAAGAGAGTTGGCCCCTACGCCCACCGGTCATCACGGTTATGGGTCACGTCGATCACGGCAAGACGAAACTGCTCGACCAGATTCGTTCCGCCAATGTCGTCGATGGTGAGGCTGGCGGGATAACGCAGCACATCGGCGCTTATCAGGCCAGCCACGCGGGACAGGTCATCACGTTCATCGACACACCCGGGCACGAGGCGTTCACAGCAATGCGTGCGCGGGGCGCGACTGCGACCGACATCGTCGTGCTCGTCGTCGCAGCCGACGATGGTGTGATGCCTCAGACGATCGAGGCGATCAACCATGCGCGTTCTGCCGATGTTCCGATCGTTGTTGCGGTGAACAAGGTCGATCGAGACAACGCCGACCCTCAGCGTGTGTTGCAGCAGTTATCCGAACACGAGCTCATTCCTGAGTCGTGGGGTGGCGACGTTGTTACCGTCGAGCTCTCTGCGTTGCAGAACATTGGCGTCGACGATCTACTCGACAACCTCCTGATTGTTTCAGAGGTCGAGAACCTCAGAGCCGACCCCTCCGGCCGGGCCAAGGGTGTTGTGCTCGAGTCTCATCTCGACATCGGACGCGGTCCAGTGGCCACCGTGTTGGTCCAGTCCGGCACGCTCAATGTTGGTGACCCGATGGTGGCGGGCGCGGCCTGGGGTCGTGTGCGAGCATTGATCAACGAACACGGTGAGAAGCTCAACTCGGCAGGACCGTCGGCACCGGTTGAAGTCCTCGGCCTGAGTGACGTGTCTGAGGCGGGCGACGAATTTGTTATCGCTCCGTCCGAGAAGGTTGCATCGCGGGTCGCTGGTGCAAGGGAACATTGGAATCGCCAGTCGAATCTCGGTCGCGATTCATCCGCAACCGCCAGCGGAGCGAAACTCGAAGACATCTTCGAGCAGATAAAGGCCGGCGAGACCACAACGCTGAATCTCATCTTGAAAGCCGACGTGAATGGTTCGTTGGAGGCGGTGACCGAGAGTCTGCGCAAACTCGAGCGAGACGACGTGAAGCTAGCGTTCGTACACCGCGGTGTCG
This sequence comes from Acidobacteriota bacterium, assembly GCA_022562835.1. GTDB lineage: Bacteria > Actinomycetota > Acidimicrobiia > Acidimicrobiales > SHLQ01 > JADFOM01. The sequence goes on from JADFOM010000050.1 coordinate 2,098, forward strand.
GTGGCATCACCGAAAACGATATTCAGTTGGCGTCAGCGTCCAACGCAACGATTCTTGGGTTCAACGTGCGGCCGAACCGCAAGGCTCGCGAATTGTCGGAGGTCGAGCAGGTCGAGATCCGAACCTACGAGATCATCTACAAGCTGCTCGAAGATATTGAGTCTGCGATGCTCGGCATGCTCGCACCTGAGTTTGAAGAAGTGGTGACCGGTGAGGCCGAGGTTCGCGAGGTCTTCCGTGTTCCACGCATCGGAGCGGTCGCTGGTTGTCTCGTGCAGAGCGGCGTCATCACCCGTGGTTCCCGGGTCCGTTTCCTGCGAGAGGGCACGGTCATCTGGAATGGCGAGGTCACATCGCTCAAGCGTTTCAAAGATGATGCGCGCGAGGTTCAGGCCGGCTACGAATGTGGTATCGGTCTCAGCGATTTCCAGGACCTCAAGGATGGCGACATCATCGAGACCTTCGAGGAGCGCGAAATCGAGCGTACGTGAGTGCGGCGCACGTGCTCCTCTTGGAGGTGACGCTTGCGATTCCTGCGGCAACTACGCTCAAGGATCGACGACGGGTGGTTCGATCGCTGATCGACCGGGCAGGGGCTGCGAACAACGCGGCGATATCTCTGCTCGAGGCCGACGATGATCCGCGTAGGGCTAAGCTCGGCATCGTGGTGGTTGGCGGCTCCTCCTCGCAGGTGCGTGATCAAATAGATGGGCTCGAACGGCTTTGCTGGTCGCGTCCTGAGATCGAGGTGCGCGAGACGGAGCGCACCTGGATGGAGGTCGATCGATGAGTCGACACAAGCGACACGATCGTGGAAAGCGGCTCAGCGAACTACTTCGTGAAATCATCGCGACGAGTCTCGAACGCATTGAGGATGAGCGAATCGCCTGGGTGAGCGTGACCGAGGTTCACACCGACGCCGAACTCGATACCGCAAAGGTCTACGTGACATCGCTCGAGCCCGAGTCGATGGCCGAGTCTCTTGAGGCTCTTTCCGATCACCGCAAGACGATCCAGGCAGAGATCGGCCGCCAAGCGCGCCTGCGTAGGGTGCCTCGCTTGGAATTTCACGAGGATGATGTGCTCGAATCGGCGTCGCGTGTCGAACAGATTTTGCGCGACTTGGCGCTTGACGAGAACCCATCGCTTGACGATGGGGCGTAGAAGCCGAAACGACGCCGACGTTCACGGGCTAGCGGTTGTCGACAAGCCAGCCGGTATGACCAGCCACGATGTGGTTGCGTCGCTTCGGCGCACCCTCGGTACGCGCAGGGTTGGCCACTCCGGAACTCTTGATCCGGCAGCGACGGGCGTATTGCTGCTCGGCGTAGGCAAGGCGACGCGCCTGCTGCGGTTCACCGACCGATGTCCAAAGCGGTATGTAGCGACGATGAGACTTGGCGTCGAGACATCGACGCTCGATGCGCAAGGCGAGGTGACTGCGACCCATGACATGGCCGGGGTCACGTTCGAGGATGCTAAGGCAGCGGTGTCCACCTTTTGCGGGGTGATCGAACAGATCCCTCCGATGGTCAGCGCTCTAAAAGTCGATGGCCGTCGGCTGCACGAACTCGCCCGCGAGGGAATTGAGGTAGAGCGCGAGCCTCGCTCGGTCACGATTCACTCGCTGTCGGTGGCACCGGGGTCCACGCCGGATCGCCTCGATCTGGACGTGTTGTGCTCGTCGGGCACATACGTGAGAACGCTGGCGGCCGATATCGGCGCCGCCCTTGGCGGGGGAGCACATGTAGAGACCTTGCGCCGACTCAGCATCGGCGACTTCACCGACGACATGGCGACTGGTCTCGACGATATCGAGCTTCGTCCGGTTGGTGATCTGGTCGCACATCTAGGCCATCTCGAGGTTGACCAGAACGACGCGGCGAGGGTCGGTCACGGACAGTTACTTGCTCCCGAGCGGTTCGCAACGCTCGGCGAAGGCCCGTTTGCGGTGATCGGGCCCACCGGCGAATTGCTCGCGGTGTACGAACGCTCCGCAGACCGCATCAAACCCGCTGTTGTCTTGCCCCCAACCTCCTGAGGTCGCGGAGCCGCTCTCCTGATGTCGCGTTGGGCTGGCAGCTGGACCGTTAGTCTTTCCGGGTGGGCTGGCCAGAAGTGTTATTGATCCTTGGCGGCGTCACCGCAGGGATCATCAACGCGATGGCCGGTGGTGGGTCGCTCCTCACCGTCCCATTGCTGGTGCTCGCCGGTGTGCCAGGAGGCTCCGCCAACGGTTCGAACCGGGTCGGCGTCTTGTCCTCGACGATTACATCGGTCTGGAGCTTCCGGCGCGAAGGCGTATCGGGGATACGCGCTTCGATTCCACTCATTGCTCCGGTCATAGTGGGTGCGATTGTCGGGGCGGTCGGCATCACCCAGCTGACCGACGAGACCTTCGAACGGATCTTTGGGCTCTTGATGATCCCGCTGTTGTTGATGGTCTTTATTCGTCCGCCCAAAGCCCCAAGTGTGCAATGGTCGAGGCGCACGCTAGTCGTCGTCTTCTTTGGCGTCGGGCTCTACTCAGGTGCGATACAGGCGGGAGTCGGCCTGATCATCGTTGCCGTGCTCGAGCGGTCCGGGCTTGACTTGGTCAGAGCCAACTCGATCAAGGTCGTGTTGGTGTTCTGCACCACCCTCGTAGCGCTGCCTATATTCATTTTGAACGGTCAGGTCGACTGGAAGCCGGCGCTGATCTTGGCCGTGGGTACAGGGGTTGGAGGCGCGATTGGAGCTCGGATGGCGGTACGCGGTGGCGAGAGGCTGATTCGGCCCGTGCTGGTCATTGCCGTAGTAGCGCTCGCCGGGCGGATGCTCGGTCTTTACGGTTGAGTATTCGCTCAAATTCCGCCGCCTCCTCGCGCCAAGCCGAGCGCTATTTGTGTCGTCGCCCACTAGGCTGCGTGTTGTCCCAACGGACCGTCAAGGTCCGAGGATCCGCTCCCGGCATCGCGCAGCGTGCCATGGGGCCGGGCCCGATGCCCAGGCCGACGAAGAGGAAACAATACATATGGCCACGAATTTGCCGAACAAAGCAGACACGATTGCTCGCACCGTCGAGGCGTTCGATCTTGGATCGTCCGACACCGGTTCGCCGGAAGTGCAGATCGCGTTGCTGACCGATCGCGTCAATCACCTAACCGAACACTTGAAGGGCCACAAAAAGGACCATCACTCTCGGAGAGGCCTGTTGATGCTGGTAGGTCATCGCAGGCGACTGCTCGACTATGTCAAAGACAATGATGTCGAGCGGTACAGGGCGCTTATCGCCCACCTCGGACTGAGACGCTGACATACCGGGCGGCCGACTATCGGCCGCTCGTTTCGCGTTCGCTTCAGGCGAGAATTCCAAGGATCAGTTTTCAGTTGTATGTGCCTCGCCAGACGTGGGACATATAGAACTGGGTACTGGACCGCTGGGTTCTCGCAATGTTGCGGACGTGCGACCTACCGGCAGGTTGCCGGCAGGTTTCACGAAAGGTAACCAATAACAACATGGCTGAATCAACAGTCGTATCCCGCACCTTCACCGGTTGCGATGAACTCAAGAAGGTCTCGTTCGAGGCCGGAAAATACGCTGGTCTCGCAGGCGGAGCCGTCATGGCCAGCCAAGGCGACACTCGCGTTCTGGTCACGGCCACTGGCGCGACCAAACCACGTGACGGAGCAGATTTCTTTCCGCTCACCGTCGACATCGAAGAAAAAATGTACGCCGCCGGCAAAATCCCCGGCTCGTTCTTTAGGCGCGAAGCGCGCGCCGGCGAAGCAGCGATCCTGACCTGCCGCCTGATCGACCGCCCGTTGCGGCCGTCGTTCCCCGACGGCTTCCGCAACGAGGTCCACATCGTGGGCACCGTGATGGGTGCCGACCAGAAGAACCCCTACGACGTGCTGGCACTCAACGCGGCATCTGCAGCGCTGTGCCTTTCACCGGTTCCGTTCTCGGGCCCGGTCGGCGCAGTACGCATTGCATGGTCCGACCAGGGAACGTGGATTCCCCACCCCACCTACGAGGAGGGCGCTGCGTCGAGCTTCGAGATGGTCGTCGCCGGGCGTTCGCTCGACGACGGTGACATCGCAGTGATGATGGTCGAAGCCGGTGGCACCGAAAGCTCGTGGGCGAACTACGAGGGCGGCGCGGCCAAGGTCGACGAAGACGTTCTTGCTGATGGCCTCGATGCTTGCAAACTTTGGATCAAAGAGGAGATCGAGCTCCAAGCCGAGCTCGTCGCAGCGGTCGGCGCGCCTGAGAAGATGGCGATCACGACCGTTAGTGACTACAGCGACGAGGTCTTTGCTGCGGTGGAAACAGCAGGACGCGACGCCGTAACCGCAAGCCAACAGATCGCTGACAAGACCGAACGTGGAGCTGCTGAAGACGCCGCCAAGGCACAGATCATCGAAGCTGTTTCTCCGCAGTTCGCAGATCTCGATGGCGTGGAGTCGCAGATCAAAGCCGCTGTGCGCGGCTTGACCAAGCAGGTCGTGCGCAAGCGCATCGTCGAAGAAGGAATCCGTATTGACGGTCGTGGCATCGCGGAGATCCGCCCCTTGTCCAGCGAGGTAGGCGTCATCCCAACAGCGCACGGCTCGGGACTCTTCCAGCGTGGTGAGACCCAGGTGTTGAACTTCACGACACTGGGCACCAAGCGGATGGATCAGATGATCGACGGCATCGATCCCCAGCAGCGCAAGCGTTACATGCATCACTACAACTTCCCTCCGTTCTCGACGGGTGAGACCGGGTTCATGCGTGGACCGAAGCGCCGCGAGATCGGCCACGGAGCACTCGCTGAGCGTGCATTGTTCCCCGTGATCCCGTCGATCGAAGAGTTCCCATACACACTGCGCCTCGTCTCAGAGGTGTTGTCATCCAACGGTTCCACGTCGATGGGCTCGGTGTGTTCGTCGAGCCTTTCACTGATGGATGCGGGCGTGCCGATAAAGGCCGCAGTCGCAGGCATCGCCATGGGCCTCGTGTACGCCGAGGGCAAGTACACGACGCTTACCGACATCCTCGGCGCGGAGGACGCGTTTGGTGACATGGACTTCAAGGTTGCTGGCACCTCCGAGTTTGTCACCGCGTTGCAGCTTGACACCAAGATCGATGGCATCCCCGCCGACGTGTTGTCTGCAGCTCTGCAGCAGGCAAAGGAAGCTCGCCTTCAGATCCTCGAAGTGATGAACGAAGCGATCCCGAAACCGCGTCCCGACGTTGGTGAGACTGCGCCGAAGATCGTCAGCTTTGAGATCCCGATCGACAAGATCGGCGAGGTCATCGGACCCAAGGGCAAGGTCATCAACACGATTCAGGCCGAAACGGGTGCCGAGGTCAGTGTCGACGACGACGGCATGGTTGGTGTCGTTATCATCGCGTCGTCGAACCGCGCTGAGGTCGACGAGGCTGAGCGCCAGGTGCGACTGATCCTGAACCCGCCCACCGCAGAGGTTGGAGCGACCTACAACGGACGTGTCGTCAACATCACGAAGTTCGGTGCGTTCGTCAACATCCTGCCGGGTCGAGACGGTCTCGTGCACATCTCCAAGCTGGGTGGCGGCAAGCGGATCGACAAGGTTGAGGACGTGCTCGAACTCGGAGACGAGATCGAGGTCAGGGTCGAGGACGTCGATCCGAATGGCAAGATCTCACTGGTGCCGGCTGGCGATGCGCCCGCAGCATCGTCCTCCGGATCATCCAGCGACTCCTCACCGACGAGAGAATCGTCAGCGGGTTCTGACGATGGTGACGGACGTTCCGAGCGCAGCGAACGTGCGCCACGGCGTGACGAGGGTTCTTCGAGTGACGCAGGCTCGTCAAGCGATGAATCCAAGGCAAAGAACGTTTCGTTCGAGGAATCGTTTGAATCCGAACTACGTGACGAGTTCGGCGATCTCGGACCGTCAAACAGCGGCCGTCGTCGTCGCCGCTGAGCCAAGAATTGATTTCCTGAACGCCTGATCGGCGCTGCGGGTGGCATCACGCCGCTCGCGGCGACCGGTCGGCGTAGCCTCGTCAATCACAGGTATAGCTCGACGATGAACCGATGAGCGACCGCTAGGGTTCGCTGCATGTCAATACGCGTGACGGTAAGCGGAGCAGCTGGACGAATGGGCCTCGAGGTCTGTCGGACTGTGATCGACGCACAGGACATGAAGTTGATCGGTGCCGTCGATCCCGGCGCGGTCGGACAAGACATCGGCACGCTGTGCGGACGCGAGGGCGATGAACTGGCGGTCGAAGAGTCACTCGAGGCGATCGAGAACGTCGATGTCGTCGTCGATTTCAGTCGTATCGATGCCAGCCGAAACATCATCACCGAATGCGCTCAGCGCGGTCTGCACGCGGTCGTGGGTACGACCGGCTTCACCAAAGCCGAGGCTGAACGCGCCGGCGCACTATTCACCAATTCGAATGCGGTCATTGCGCCAAACTTCGCGATCGGCGCGGTACTGATGATGCGGTTTGCTGAGCTCGCTGCGCCTCATTTCGAGTCAGCTGAGATAATCGAGCTTCATCACGAGAACAAGCTTGATGCGCCGTCCGGTACCGCCATGATGACCGCGCAGCGTATGGCCGAGGCCTCACCCGATTGGCTCGATGACCCCACCGAGACCGAGGTTCTAGAAGGTGTTCGAGGTGGCGAGGGACCCGCCGGTATACGCATCCACTCGGTACGACTCAACGGTCTCGTCGCCCATCAAGAGGTCCACCTGGGAACAACCGGTCAGACCCTTCAAATCCGACATGATTCCTACGACCGCACCTCGTTCATGCCTGGGGTCGCGCTGGCAGTGCGCAGCGTGAGTGAGCGGCCCGGGGTCACGTTTGGACTCGACGCCCTGCTCGGTCTGTGAAACGGCATCAGGGGTGAGTGAACCAGGATCGGATTGGTCGTTTCTTTGGCGTCCGAAGTGGATAATCTCGCATGTTCTGGTGCTTATCCTCGTCGTGTCGATGGTCCTGCTTGGTTTGTGGCAGCTGCGCCGCCTCGACGAAAAGCAGGCGCTCAACGATCAGATGACATCCCGAGCAGACGAGCCCCTCGTTACGGTGACGCCGCTGATCGCCGGCGATCCAGACGCCGCTGAGTTCCGCAAGGTCAGCGCCGAGGGGAGCTATCTCCCTGGCGCCGACATACGAGTTACGAACCGGTCGGTGGACGGCAGTGCCGGTGACTGGATCGTCTCGATCCTCGAGCTCGACGACGGCGAGATGATCGCCGTCAATCGCGGTTTCATTCCTCGTCGTCAGATCGCAGATATCGAGACCTATGCAACGCCTAGCGGTGACATCGAGATGCTCGGCTACCTCCAGAAATCAATTCCTGGCGCGGTCCAAGGCGTGCCGGAGGAAATATTGAGCGGCGCTCCACCCGAGATCAACCGTCTGGATATCGAACTTGTCGAAGAGCTCAGCGGTGTGGACCTCGCTGCAATGTGGATACAGATCGATTCGTCGAACAGCTCGGGAGAACAGGACCCGCTTCCCGTGCCATTGCCAGATCCGGGAGAGGGCAACCACATGGCCTACGCCGTGCAGTGGTTTCTCTTCACTGCGATAGCGGTCGGGGGCTACCCTCTGGTGCTACGACGCATCGCTCGGTCCGATCAACGCCGGGGCGACACGGCACCAGATCTCGGCTGATCACAGCCCACATCAACACGAAGGACTTCGACCATGCCACGATTCGGACGATTGCTCACCGCAATGGTGACTCCGTTCACGCCCGACGGCGCACTCGACTCCGCCGGAGCGGCCGATCTGGCCCGCTGGCTGGTTGCTCAGGGCAACGAGGGCCTCGTAGTGGCTGGCACGACGGGGGAGAGCCCGACAATTTCGCGGGAGGAACAGGCCGAGCTGATCGCGGCTGTGGTCGAGGCGGTGGACGTACCGGTCATCGCTGGGACGGGCAGCAACGACACCGCTTCGGCACGGTGGAACACCGAACAGGCCAGCGCGGCCGGTGCCAGCGGCATCTTGTTGGTCACTCCCTATTACAACCGTCCGTCCCAGGCAGGCCTGCTCGAGCACTTCACGAGTCTTGCCGAGTGCACCGATCTTCCAATCATGCTCTATGACATTCCAGCTCGGACTGGGCGTAAGATCGAAACCCGTACGATCCAAGCTCTTTCCGAGGTGCCGAACATCGTTGCGCTCAAAGACGCGGCCGGAGACCCTGCTGAGACGGCGAGTCTTATCGCCGCCGTCGACGATGACTTCGAGGTGTACAGCGGTGACGATTCGCTTACCCTTCCGCTGCTGGCCGTCGGCGCGGTTGGGGCGGTCGGCGTAGCAACCCACTGGGTGGCGGCCGAGACCGCAGCGATGATGGACGCGTTCGAGTCCGGCGACGTGGCCAGGGCGCGGCTGTTGAATCAGCAAATGCTGGAGTCCTACGAATTCGAATCACAACCTGATGCCCCCAATCCGGTGCCTGCCAAGGCGGTTCTCCGGGTGCTGGGGAAGCCGGCTGGATACTGCAGAGCGCCGATGGGGCCCGAACCGGACGGCCTTGTCGATCGTGCCAGTGAAATGCTGGAAAGAATCCACGCGCTGCGAGAGTTGAGCAAATGAGCGGATCCGTATCGGTCACATTCCTCGGCGGTCTAGGCGACATCGGCCGCAACTGTGCTGTTATCGAAATCGAGGGTCGCCTAATCGTGTTGGATTGTGGCCAGCTCTTCGGCGACGACCTCACACCCGGCGTCGATACGATCTTGCCGGACCTCAGCTACATCACCGATCGTTCCGATCGCGTCGATGCCGTCATCGCCACGCACGCGCACGAAGATCACATCGGGGCGCTGCCGTTCCTGATGAAAAACCTCGACTGTCCGATCTACGGATCCCCGTTCACAATGGGCATGGTCGACAACAAGCTGGGCATGGCCGGGATACGAGGCACCGAGCTTCGCACGATCCACGATGGTGAGACCCACCACATCGGTCCGGTCGACTGTGAGTTCATCCCTGTCACACACTCAACCCCGTCGGGACTCATCACTGCGTTCCACACACCTCAAGGTGTGATCCTTCATTCCTGTGACTTCAAGCTTGATCTAACGCCGGTTGACGGTCGACTCACCGACCTTTCGCGCATCGGAGCCTTGGGCAACGATCCCGGTGTGCGGCTGCTGTTGTGTGATTCGACAAACGCCGACAGCCCAGGAGTCTCGACTTCGGAGAGCACGATCGGTGGGGTACTTCAGGGCGTGCTCGATAAGCGGCCGGATCAGCGGATCATCGTGGCGGCCTTCAGTTCGCATATTCACCGCGTGCAACAAGTCGCGGATGCGGCCGTTGCTCAGGGTCGCAAGGTAGCGACGCTGGGTCGTTCGATGCAACGAAACACCTCGCTGGCGAAAGATCTCGGATTGTTGAAGATCCCCGATGGGCACCTGATCGACATTGATGACATAGGCGACTACGAAGCCGGCAAGGTCTGCATTGTCTGCACGGGATCGCAGGGCGAAGAACGATCCGCGCTCGCGACGATGGCCAGTGGGGACAACCGTTGGGTTTCGATCAACGAGGACGACTGCGTGGTGTTTAGTTCGCATCCGATCCCTGGCAACGAGGCCGCTGTGGCGCGGCTACGCAATGATCTCACCCGTCGCGGCGCCGAGGTTGTGCACAGCGGCCACGTCGAGGTGCACACGAGCGGCCACGGCAAGGCACACGAACTTCGTACCTTGCACTCGGTTGCATCGCCTGAGTTCTTCGTTCCCGTGCACGGCGAGTACTAC
>JADFOM010000051.1 GCA_022562835.1 Acidobacteriota bacterium
TCGGCCTTCCACTCGAGATGCGGATGGAGCACCTCGGTCACCTCGGCCTCGACGCCCAGCTCCTCGCGCAGTTCGCGGAGGACGGCCTCGTCGGGGCGCTCACCCTCGTTGGGCGCAAGAAATCCCTTCGGTGTGGTGTCGGCACCGATCACCAGCGCAACGTCTGTCGCACCCGAGAGGATCTGGCCCCTCGCCACGCTCAACGCCGTGGCACCCGATGCGCAGGCGGCATAAGACGACGCAACCTGAGCGCCTGTGAAACCCAGCGCTCGCGCAAAGGTCGATCCGGCTACATAGCCCGCGTAGCCGTTTCGAACCGTGATCGCCCCGGAAACAAAACCGACGTCTTGCCAGTCCACGCCGGCGTCGGCCAAAGCCGAGCGGCCGGCTGCAACACCGTATTCAACGAAGTTACGACCCCATTTTCCCCAAGGGTGCATCCCCACGCCGAGCACTGCGATGTCATCCATATCAGACCTCGTTCTTCGGTGTGACGGGCTTCCACTTCCACACCAGGTAGACGTTCTCATCATCCTCGTACAAGGTGCCGAGCACCAGCTCGACCTCCATTCCGACATTGAGATCGGATGCCGAGAAGCCGTCAGCGACCTGTCCGAGCACGACCATTTTCTCTTTGTCGAGTTCGACCGCGGCAATGGTCACGGCCTGGTAAGGCTCGGTAACCGGGTACGGCGGTGGCGGAGGGTACTGACTGTCACTGAACGACCAAATGGTGCCGTGCCTACTGAGCAGGACCTCTTCGACCTCGCCGTCTGAGGCGGGATCCGTCCCACCGAGATCCTTAGGGAAACAATAGCTCTCCCTGTCGATGACCTTGCCGCCGATTAGATGAGGTTCGTTCTCGTCGAGGGTGAAGAGCCCCTCGACCGCGGCAACCCGCGCTTTGGTCTTGTTCATGCGAATCAGGTTACTCCGAGCACTCGCAGCCATTACCCTTTGGCCGGTGACCGTTGTAGACCCACATGAAATCGAGCTTGTCGTAACCGACCTCGACGGATCATTGTGGGACTCGAGTTGCACACTTCACCCCGAGACAACCACCACCCTCAAATGGCTCGCACAGCGCGATCTCCCGTTGCTCGTGGCGACCGGACGTCGACGTATCAGCGCCAGCAGACCGCTCGGCGCGGTAGGGCTCGACTCGCTACCGCGTGTGCTGCTCAACGGCACGCTCGGCATCGACGGCGCCGAGGTATTCCACAAGACTTGCTTCGAGGCCGATCATGTGGCATCTATCCTCGACGCCTTTGCGGACGCCGACCACGTACCGTGCGCATACGTTGACCACGACGAAGTGGACGTCTATTGCACGGCCGAGCCCACAACCTCCTTGCGTCATCGAACAATGCTCGACAAAGCGATCACGATCGGTGACCGCGACACGCTGCTCAGCGCCCACGACGTTGTCGGCTTCAGTATCTTGGGCGTCTCACCCGATCTCCTCGAGAGCGTCGCCGCGGTCATCGAATCCTCTCGCATCGGCGAGGCCGTGTGGTACGGCGATGACATCTACGGTGGATACAGCCTGATGGTCGCACCGCCCGGTGTCTCCAAATGGACAGGGATCCTCGCATATTGTGAGCGCAACGACATCGATCCGACCCGTGTGGCTGCGGTCGGAGACGCCAACAACGATCTCGAGATGCTGCATGAAGCCCGTGTCAGCTTCGTCGCGTCGAATGGCAGCACTGAGGCACGCGCGCTGGCCGATGTGATCGTGGACCCGCCTACCGGCGGCGGTTGGCAGGAGATCCGTCGCACCCTGCACGAAATGGTCTGAAGTAGAAGCGATCTTCTATTGTCGATCTCTGCACGACACCCACGCCGGAGAAGCAATGTCATCGTCATCGTGGGATAATTTTCCAGTTCATCTGACCTCCGCCGTATTTGTTTAGGGAGCGGCTGGCGTTATCGTGATGGGGCCGCTGACACTCGTGGGAAAAGTCCGTTTACGGGCGCCGAAGGGGCAACCTCCCCGGAATCTCTCAGGTAGCCAGACCACGAGCTGAGGCATCTCTGAAGCGCGTGAGCCAATGGGCGACAGAGGGGGAAGCACTTTGGTCCCTCTATTCCTGGAGTTTCTTGTGTCACGCACAGATGCCTTCGTCGATCGCCACATCGGCCCCTCGTCAGCCGACGTAGAACACATGTTGGCGACTGTGGGAGTCGCGTCAATCGACGAACTGATCGACCAGACGATCCCTGCAGCAATCCGCGACGACACACTCGACCTTCCCGAAGCTGTCAGCGAAGCGCAGGTGCTCGCCGAACTGTCCGAGCTCGCTGAACAGAACCAGGTGATGCATTCGCTGATCGGCCTCGGCTACCACGGAACCATCACGCCCCCGGTGATCGTGCGCAACGTGTTGGAAAACCCCGCTTGGTACACGGCCTACACCCCATACCAACCCGAGATTTCCCAAGGGCGCCTTGAAGCCCTTTTGAATTTTCAGACGATCATCGCCGAACTTTGCGGGCTAGACCTAGCCAACGCCTCACTTCTCGACGAGCCAACCGCCGCCGCCGAAGCCATGACATTGTTGCGGCGGATTCACCAGGGCGACGGAGCGACGTTCCTGATCGATCCCGATCTACACCCTCAGACCCGTTCAGTGATCGAGACCCGGGCAGAGCCGCTCGGCATCCGACTGATCGAACACGACGGCGACTTCGCAGTCCAGCCGATCGACGAGGACGCGTTCGGTGGAATATGGCAGTACACGACCACCTACGGGGCCATCCGCGATCTGCCCGCTATCAGCGCCGCTATGACCGATGCAGGACTGCCGGTTGCGGTTGTTGCCGATCCGTTGTCGCTCGTGTCACTCGAGGCGCCCGGCGAGTTCGGGGTCGACGTGGTCGTTGGGTCCGCCCAACGTTTCGGCGTGCCGATGGCCTTCGGTGGGCCACATGCGGGATTCATGGCGATTCGAGAGACATATAGGCGTTCACTTCCCGGGCGCCTCGTCGGGGTCTCGGTAGACAGCGAGGGGAATCCGGCCTACCGGTTGGCCCTACAGACACGCGAACAGCACATCCGTCGCGAGAAGGCCACCAGCAACATCTGCACCGCGCAGGTGCTGCTGGCGAACATAGCCGGCCTTTATGCGTGCTGGCATGGTCCCGATGGGCTGCGCCAGATCGCCGAAAGGGTGCATGGCTACGCGGCCCGATTCCACGCCGCCGCACGCGCCGCCACCATCGATACACACAGCGACGCGTTCTTCGACACGGTCACACTGTCCACACCATCGAAGGCCGATGAATTCTTGGCTGCGGCTGTGGCGAAGGGCATCAACGTACGCAGGATCGATGCGGACACACTCTCGGTGTGCTTCGACGAGACGGTGACCGAGGAGGTCTTCGACGCCTTGCTCGATGCCTTTGACCTACAAGACCAAGGCCCTACCTCGAGCACAATTCCGCCAGCCGTGGCCCGTTCAACCCCCTTTGGAACCCACGAGGTCTTCAACCGATATCACAGCGAGACCGCGATGATGCGCTATGTGCGTCGACTGTCCGACCGCGACCTGGCGCTCGATCGATCGATGATCCCGCTCGGATCATGCACGATGAAACTCAACGCGGCTGTCGAGATGGAATCGATCTCATGGCCGGCCTTTGCGGCGATCCACCCTTTCGCGCCACTCTCGCAGGCGCGGGGCTACCTCAAGATGATCGACCAGCTCGAAGCCGCTCTCATCGCTGTGACCGGCTATCACTCCGTGTCGCTACAGCCGAACGCCGGATCTCAGGGCGAGCTCGCCGGTTTGTTGGCGATTCGCTCATATCACCGGTCGCGCGGAGACGGGCAACGCAGCGTTTGTCTAATCCCCTCGTCCGCACACGGCACAAATGCAGCCTCGGCGGTCATGGCCGGGATGTCGGTCTCGGTCGTGGAGTGCGACGAGAACGGCAACATCGACATCGATGACCTCAACGAAAAGATCGCCGCAGCGGGCGACACTCTCGCCGCGATCATGGTGACGTACCCGTCGACGCACGGCGTGTTCGAAACCGAAATCACTGAGATCTGTGATCGCGTCCACGCTGGGGGCGGGCAGGTCTACCTCGACGGCGCAAATCTAAACGCCATGATCGGGTACTCAAAGCCAGGCAGGTTTGGTGCTGACGTCTCACATCTCAATCTGCACAAGACCTTCTGTATCCCACATGGCGGAGGTGGGCCAGGCATCGGTCCGGTCGCGGTTGGGGAACACCTCGCTCCGTTCCTTCCCAACCATCCACTCGTTCCAGAGGCCGGTCCCGATAGCGGTATCGGGCCGATCAGCGGCGCCCCGTGGGGCTCTGCCGGCATTTTGCCGATCTCGTGGAGTTACGTGCGCCTGATGGGACCAAGCGGGTTACGCGAGGCGACCGGACAGGCAATCCTTTCCGCCAACTACATCGCGAAGCGACTCGAGGACCTCTATCCGGTGCTCTACACGGGCTCTCACGGGCGCGTCGCACACGAATGCATCCTCGATACGCGTCCGCTGAAGGCTTCGACCGGAATAACGGTCGACGATCTGGCGAAACGGTTGATCGACTACGGCTTCCATGCGCCGACGATGTCGTTTCCGGTCGCAGGTACGCTCATGGTCGAACCAACCGAGTCTGAGGATCTTGCTGAACTCGACCGCTTCATAGACGCGATGCGGGCAATTCACTCAGAGACACAGCTTGTCGCAGACGGCACGTGGCCAGCCGACGACAACCCCCTCGTTGGTGCACCACACACCCAACGAATGGTGTGTCGCGACGACTGGGCCAGGTCCTACGGCCGAGAAGAGGCAGCGTATCCATTGGCTTCACTACACGATGACAAGTACTGGTCGCCGGTCGGTCGCATCGACGGGGCGTACGGAGATAAGAACCTCGTATGTAGCTGCCCCGACCTTTCCACCTACATGGACACGGACAACCCGGTTTGATGTTTTTCTGACCCCTAGAGCGCCCTTTTGGGCGCTCTAGGGGTCAGAAAAACAGAAGATCAGGTGCCGCTGAAGTTGGGCGTACGCTTTTCGGCGAAGGCCTTTGGGCCCTCCTTGGCGTCGTCGCTCGCGAACACGGCGTTGCCGTACTCCCATTCGTGGCGCAGCGCGTCGTCGAGTTCCATGCCGTCACACTCATGCAGCGTCCGTGTGATCGCCGCGGTCGCGAGCGGCCCGTTCGCTGCGATCACCGACGCAATGTCCATGGCCTTGTCCAAGGCAGCTCCATCGGCAACGACATGACCGATGAGACCGATCTCCAGCGCCTCCTGGGCAGTCAAATGTCTACCCGTCAACAATATTTCAGCCGCCAGCGTGTACGGAATCTGACGCGGCAGCCGCACGGCGGACCCACCCATCGGATAGAGCGACCAGCGCGCCTCAGACACACCGAAGCGCGCGCTCTGCGCGCCCACGCGAACCTCCATCGCCTGCAACAACTCGGTGCCACCTGCTATCGCGACGCCCTCGACCGCGGCGACGATCGGCTTGGTTGGGCGGTAGTGACGAAACAACGCCTTATAGACAAGATCGGGGTCCTCTGCCATGCGTGACGCTGTGTCGAGCTGATCGCCGTCTGCGCCATCTCCACTCATGGCGCGCAGGTCAGCGCCGGCACAGAAGTTGCCGCCCGAGCCTGTCACGACGATGCAACGGATCTCGGGATCATTCGACGCCTCCTCATAGGCGTCATACATCCGGACCAGCATCGCGCCGGACAGTGCATTCATGCGCTCGGGCCGATTCATTGTGATCGTCATGATGTGGCCGTCGCGTTCGACGATCGCGTCTATTTGTTCCCCATTGCTCATGAACTGCTCCCCTACTCCTTCAATGCTCCGATCACGTGGTCGCAACCCAAAAGCCCGACTGAGACCTGCCGACAATACCCAACACGAGGCCAGCTGACCGCTTGTGTCACATGCCCAGGCGAGCCTGTGCCAACGTGACGGCGATCCGTGGGGATGACTAATGTGCTAGAACTCGTTCTACTCGCTAGGCAGGCCGCATGGAGATATCACTCAGCACCGACCAGCGCGAGCTCCAACTCGAGCTCCGCGAATACTTCGCGACCTTGATGACACCGGAACGTCGAGCAAACACATCGAGCGCCGAGTTCGAGGAGAACCTTGCATACAAGGACCTGATCCGTCAGATCGGCTCCGATGACTGGCTGGGGGTTGGCTGGCCAACCGAGTACGGCGGCAAGGGCTTCACGGCTATCGAGCAGTACATCTTTTTCAACGAGTCACAGGCCGCGAGCTGTCCGATCCCCTTTCTCACAACGAACACGGTCGGCCCAACGATTCGTGACTTCGGCACCGACGAACAGAAACAGTTCTTCCTGCCGAAGATCCTCGCGGGTGATATGCATTTCTCGATCGGCTATAGCGAGCCCGAGGCTGGCACCGACCTAGCCAGCCTAAAGACCCGAGCGGTGCGTGACGGCGACGAGTGGGTGATCAACGGACAGAAGCTTTACACCAGCCTCGCGTACAACGCCGACTACGTATGGCTGGCCACCCGAACCGACCCGGACGTGGCCGGCCACAAAGGCATCACGATGTTTCTCGTGCCCACTTCGGACCCCGGCTTTTCGATCCAACCCTTCAAGACCTTCGGCTCAGCGCACACCACTGCGACCTTCTATGACGACGTCCGTGTCCCCGACTCGGCGAGGGTCGGTGAGGTCAATCGCGGCTGGGGACTAATAACCAACCAGCTAAACAACGAGAGGGTCTCCCTCTGCGCGGCGGGGCGCCTCATACGGCTCGTCTCCGACGCGATCGAGTGGGCCAGCGAAACTAGGCTCGCCGACGGACGGCGTGTAATCGACCAGGAGTGGGTCCAGGTCAAACTCGCTGAATGCCACGCCTGGGTCCAGTTCCTCGACCTGTTGAATTGGAAGGTCGCGTCGGAGAGCACCAGCGGCAGCCTCAACCCCGCCGATGCATCATCGGTCAAGGTCCATGGTTCGGAGACGATGCACAACATTTACGTCAACCTCACGGAGGTCGTAGGCGCAACCGGACATCTCCGAGAAGGCTCGCCGGGCGCCGAATTCGCAGCACAGCTCGAGAACAGTTACCGCAGCGTCTGGGTTCTCACCTTTGGTGGCGGCACCAATGAGATCCAGCGAGACATCATCGGAATGGCCGGACTTGGCCTACCCCGCGAGAAGCGGAGGAAGTGAAAGAGATGGACTTCACCCTCAACGAAACAGAGCAGGCTGTCTCAAATCTTGCTCAACAGATCCTCACGGACAAGGTCAGCACCGAGTCGCTCCTCGAAATGGATCAGGCGATCGAATCTGACGATGGCGAGTGGTTCGCTCGCGACGCTTACAGCGAGTTGGCCAAGGCGGGTCTGGTCGGGGTCGCCGTGTCCGCAGCGCGCGGCGGAGGCGGGGCAGACCTCGTTTCGCTCGGGCAGGTGCTGCGCGCCCAAGGATGCACGGTCGCTCCCATGCCGCTGCTGAACAATTCCCTAGCGTCGATGGCTGTAGACAAGTACGACACAGCAGGTGTCCACGACGCTCTCTTGGCGAAGATCATCGATGGTGACGCCACCGTCGCGATCGCGATCCAGGAGTACCTCAACGATGACGTCGCCGCACCGATGACGCTGCTGGACGGCGACACCCTCAGCGGCACAAAGATTGTCGTTGAGTTCTTTGAGGACGCAAGCGCGCTACTCGTTGCCGCAACAAACTCCGCCGGCAAGCCCGTCCTAGTCCTTGTCGACCCTGCCAGCGACGGCGTTAAGTCCACACCCGGTCGGTCAACGCGCCTGCAGCCCGTACACGAGGTCGAGTTCGAAGCGGTACCTGCAACTTTGCTCAGCGATGATGCTGACTGCATCCACTGGCTTCAAGATCACCTGATAACAGCGCTGTGCGCGACGCAGCTCGGCGTTACCGAATCCGCTCTCGCAATGACCGCTGCATACACGAGCGAGCGCGAGCAGTTCGGGCGTCCAATAGCAACATTCCAGGCTGTCACCCAGCGCCTCGCCGATCAGTACATCAATGTCGAGGGCATTCGGCTGACGACCGCCAATGCTCTATGGCGTCTCGCCAACGACGAACCGGCATCGGTCGAAGTCCGCGTCGCGAAGTATTGGGCGAGCGAGCGGGCCGTTGCGATCGCGCACGCAACCCAGCATTGCCACGGCGGCACGGGTGTGAGCGTCGAATACCCACTCCACCGCTACACGCTGTGGAACAAGCATCTTGCGACATCACTAGGTGCGGGGAACCAGACACTGCGCGAGCTGGGGGCGCTTCTCGCGTCGTGAACTGAACCGCCCGCGACGTTTCGGTGTCGACACGAACCGATGTGATGACGCGCCAGTAGCTTGAGCGCCATGAAGCACTTCGACCTCATCATCATCGGATCGGGTTCTGGCAACTCAATCATCTCCCCCGAGCTCGATGATTGGGACATAGCGATGGTCGAATCCTCGGTCTGGGGAGGGACCTGCCTCAACCGAGGTTGCATCCCCTCCAAAATGCTCGTCTACGCGGCCGACATTGCCGAGCTAGCACGTAGCGGGCCGGCTCTTGGAGTGAACACACAATTCGCCGGAGCCGACTGGTCAGCGATCCGTGACCGCGTGTTCTCGCGGATCGACCCGATCGCCGCCGGAGGACGCAGCTACCGGATCGACGAATGCGAGAACGTCTCGGTCTTCGAACAGCATGCTGTTTTTGTCGGCCTAAAGCAGCTGAAGGTCGGAGACGAGGTCATCACGGCTGACCGATTCGTGTTAGCCGCAGGGGCACACGCGCACGTACCCGAGATCGACGGTCTGGACACAGTGCCATTCCACACGTCCGACTCGATCATGCGCATCGACGCCATCCCGGAGCGCCTGACAATTCTAGGCGGTGGATTCATCGCATCGGAGCTGGGCCACGTCTTTGGCGCACTCGGTAGCGATGTCACAATAGTCAACCGGTCTGACCGACTGCTGCGCGCCGAAGACTCCGACGTTTCACGCGTTTTCACAGAACGGATGGCAGAACGCTTCAACGTGCATCTCGACTCCCCGGTGCGAACGGTCGCACAGAAACCCGGTGGGGAAATCGTCGTGTCGATCTCTTCGGCAGGACACGAGAACGAGATCAGCGGCGACACATTGTTGGTGGCGACCGGACGTACCCCCAATGGCGCCGACCTCGGCGTCACCGAGACATGCGTCGAACTCGATCAGGCCGGTCATGTTGTCGTCGACGAGCACGGCCAAACCTCCGTGGAGGGCATCTGGGCTCTCGGAGACATCACCAACCCAAATCAGCTCAAGCACACCGCCAACGCGGAAGCCAGAGTGGTCGCGCACAATCTGGCACATCCAGACGATCTCGCCTCGGCCGATCTGCGCTATACACCCCACGCCGTATTCGGGTCACCCCAGGTCGCATCGGTGGGTCCAACCGAAGCCATGCTCGTCGACGCAGGGACTCCCTATCGCAGCGTCGTTCGCTACTACCGCGACGCTGCCTACGGATGGGCCATGGAAGACACGACAAGCCTCGTCAAGCTGATAGCGGATCCCACCGGCGAGCACCTCCTCGCGGCGCACATCGTCGGCCCACAGGCGTCCACATTGATACAGCAGCTGATCATGGGAATGGCCATGGACATATCGATCGAGGACATGGCCCGCGGACATCTCTACATCCATCCGGCGCTCCCCGAGGTGATCGAGCAAGCATTGCTTGAGTTCGGCTGAGTCACCAGGGATTTCCGCGGACAGCGTGGCGACACTAGAAAGGGCCGATGGACACACTCGAAGGAAAAAACGCGGTCGTCACAGGCGGCGCGAACGGCATGGGCAAAGCATTCGCGCAGCGCTTTCTCGCGGCGGGGATGAATGTCACCATCGGTGATATTGAAGAGCCGGTGTTGGCAACAACACTTGAGGAACTAGGTGAGCCGGAGCGGCTGCATGGCCTGCGCACCGATGTGAGCGACCCGGACTCGATGGCTGAGCTCGCGGCCGCGGCCGAGGAACGTTTCGGACCGACCGGCGTCGTATGCCTCAACGCCGGCGTCGCCGGTGGCATGGGTTCAATGGAGACACTCACGTTGTCCGATTGGCGCTGGGTTATGGGCGTAAATCTCAACGGAATCATCAACGGCGTCATCTCATTCCTCGGCCCATTGAAGGAGCGCGACGAAGGCCACGTAGTCATCACCGCGTCGGTTGCCGGACTGACCTCGTTCCCATCGATGGGCCCCTACAACATGACCAAACATGCCGCGGTGTCGATCGCCGAAACGCTCATCGCGGAATTGACCGTAGGGGACAGCAAAGTCGGAGTCAGCTGTCTCTGTCCAGGTCTCGTGATGACCGGGATCTTTCAGAGCGAACGCAACCGTCCCGAGATCTTCAAGGCTCCAGGAGTCGCGGACCCGGGCGCAGACATTGACCCCGAGATCGCCGAGGCGATGCTCGAGGTGATCGTAACCAACGCCAAACCACCCGAACATGTCGCGGATCTCGTTCACGACGCGATCCTCGCCGATCAGTTCTGGATTTTTACGGACGATGACTTCGACAAGGACATAGCCGCACGACTAGACGCCATTGCACAGCGCAGGCCACCGACCTCGACAGCTTCGCTGCTCGAACAGTACCTGTAGGAAGCGGCACCGACCGCGTGCTATTGCAGCAACGCAAGCCGTGCAGGCCTCTATCCTTGCGCGGATGGGCAACTCCTTTGGCACGCTGTTTCGTGCAACAACGTTTGGCGAATCACATGGCGGTGGCATCGGCGTCGTAATCGACGGCTGCCCGGCTCGACTGACGATCGACATCGAGGCCATCCAGTCAGACCTAGACCGTCGGCGACCCGGACAGTCGGCGTTGGTAACCCAGCGCGACGAACACGACCGCGTTGAGATTTTGTCCGGTCTCCTCGACGATCGGACGACACTGGGAACCCCAATCGCCATGCTGGTCCGCAATGCTGACGCTCGTCCCGGCGCATACGACCATCTCGAACACGTCTACCGACCCGGGCACGCTGACGCGACCTACGATGCCAAATACGGAATTCGGAGCTTCCAGGGCGGTGGACGGTCCTCCGCGCGCGAGACCATCGGCAGGGTCGCCGCCGGGGCGGTTGCTCGGCAACTCCTCTCACAGGTCAGCGACATCGAGGTGCTGGCATGGGTCGATTCGATCGGCCCGCTGTGCGGCGATATCGATGCAAGCACCGTCACGCTCGCGGAGGTCGAGGCACACCCGACCCGTTGCCCCGACAGCGCCGTTGCAGAGGACATGGCAAGCGCTATCACCGCGGCCCGGTCAAACGGCGACAGCATCGGTGGGACAATCCGCTGCGTCGCCCGCAATGTGCCTCCCGGCCTCGGTGTGCCGGTCTTTGATCGCCTTGAGGCGGATCTGGCGAAGGCGATGTTGTCGCTCCCCGCCACAAAGGGATTTGAGATCGGCGACGGATTCGCTTCAACAACAATGACAGGCCGCGAGCACAATGACGAGTTCCGGGCGGGACCACATGGCCCCGAACCCATTACAAACCATGCAGGTGGAGTACTCGGCGGGATCTCGAGCGGCGCACCCATCGAGTTTCGCGTGGCGTTCAAACCAACCGCCACTATCAACTCACCCCAGCGCACGGTCGATGATGCCAACAACGAGGTCGAACTTTC
>JADFOM010000389.1 GCA_022562835.1 Acidobacteriota bacterium
CTTCGGGTTCCGCCGGTTCCGCAACTACCGAATCCCCGCACTCCTCTACACCCGGCGAGCCCACTAGCAGCTGCTCGCCACCATCACACCCCGCTGATTTCCGAAGAGCCGAATAACGGGCACCCACACCTGGCCTAGAGTGGTCGCTTCAGTCACGTGGAGGTACGAAAGCGTCCGACGATGAGACATCTCACACATGAGGGCCCAGGGTTAGTGAGAGTCGGGACCGACGTGTTCTCCTACGCCGTTCCGCCGCCACGTGAGAACAAGTACGGCACGCCGCCGGTCTACAAATCCAAGGCCCTGATCGAACAGCTCGACGACCTTCTCGCCCAGATTGAGCCGCGTCGCATCGTCGAACTCGGCATCTTCCGAGGTGGAGGAGTCGCGCTGATGGCGGCGATCACACAGCCCGAGAAGCTCGTCGCAATCGAACTCAACGCCGAACGCGAAGCCGTACTCGACAACTACCTGTCGCGAGCACAGCTGCGAGAGACGGTGGTTCCGTACTATGGCGTCGACCAGGGTGATCCAGAGGTCGCGGAGATCCTCGACGTCGAATTCGGCCCGGACGCGCAGCTCGATCTCGTCATTGACGACGCGTCACACCTCTACGAGCCGAGCCGGCGCAGCTTCGACATGATATTCCCCCGCCTCCGGCCAGGTGGCGTCTATGTGATCGAGGACTGGGCTGCACAACACACCCTGCTCGCCACCATCGTCGATCACGTCGTGAACCGCCGTGACGACTGGAAGAAGCACGCCGAGAGCATCGCCACGGTCATCGACGAGGGCAATCCCGACCTCGCTCGGATGCTACGCGACGAACCAGATGAGGCGACGGTTGGCCGGGCGGCCCGAGCGGCTGCGGCGGCAAGCGACGTCGACCGTGCGCTCTCGCGTCTCGGGCTCGAGATCGTACACGTCGTGGCCGAGACCAGTGATGTCGTCCGCGAGGTCACGTTCACCCAAGGATGGATCGAGATCACCCGCGGCGAAGGCGCCGTTTCGGGCCCCGGCTGGCTAGATCATGGATCCGCGAATCTGTTCGGCTCGCTGTCGGAATGAGGACTGGAGTAACGCCGGCACGGTGTGACCGCTGGGTAAGGGCTTCGCCGAAGGCGAAACCGACGCGGTGCTAACGAGACAAGGTTCGTACTCAGCAGCGGCTTTGGGGACGATGTTGTGAGCGTTAGCGAGCAACTCGGTTAGGGCTTCGCCGAAGGCGAAACCGACGCGGAGGAGGTGGGATTCGAACCCACGGACCCGTAAAGGTCACACGCTTTCCAAGCGTGCCGATTCGGCCGCTCTCGCACTCCTCCCGAGACGTCACACCGAGGGCGCTCCGTCCGGCGTTCAATGTAGCGCTGAGATGTCTCTACCGGGGGCGTCCGCTAGGCTGAAACCCGCGCTCGCCTTGGAGTGTGACGGTCGGGTCCTGTGCAACGATGGCCCGTGAACCGGGTCAGGGCCGGAAGGCCGCAGCTCTCAACGGAACCCATCGGGTGCCGCAGATCGCCTGGCCGTCACTCTCGAAGGCGAGCGCTGGCCGTCTCCCGCCCTTCGAATCTCATGGCGCGATGATCGTGTAGGCAGCGGCTCGCTCAGGGTGTGGACGCGTCCGCTGGCGCGTGCACCGAAAAATCTGGTCGGCTTGTTTGCGATTCGAGCCACACTGTCGTAGAATCGAACGTACGTTCGATTCCAACGTTATGGAGTCTCCCCCAAGAGAACTACCAGGACAGTCGAGTCCACTCCAGGGAGACGCCATGCACCTTGTTGAACAACCCATCTCTAGTCCAGTCACCGGCGCGTCCGCTGACGCGTCGGTGACTGGACTGGCGACCGAGCGCCTCGAAGCAGAGTTGATCGGCATCGTGGGCTCGCGTGCCGTCCAGCTCCATCGACTGTTGCATCTGATCGCAGAGTACGACCGCCGTGGAGTGTGGGTCACTTGGGGCGTAGCGTCGTGCGCTCATTGGCTCGCCGAAACCGCTGGTATCGAAGTTTGCACCGCCCGAGAACAGGTACGCGTCGCGCACGCGCTGGTCAGGTTGCCGTTGATCGATGCCGCGATGAGCGATGGCCTGTTGTCGTATTCGAAGGTTCGTGCAATCACCAGGGTCGCGACACCCGACGACCAAATCGAACTGATCGAAATGGGTCAACGCCACGCCGCCGGAGAACTCGGTCGGGCACTGGC
Source organism: Acidobacteriota bacterium (assembly GCA_022562835.1). Classification (GTDB taxonomy): domain Bacteria; phylum Actinomycetota; class Acidimicrobiia; order Acidimicrobiales; family SHLQ01; genus JADFOM01. The sequence continues at coordinate 2,204 of JADFOM010000389.1, forward strand.
CGCACGCGACCGTGACCGCCTCGAAGATCGGTAAGAACAAGAACAACACGCAGCTGGTCCTCAAAGCGGCGGAGACGGCCAAGATTCAAATCGTACCGCTTGTCGTTTGGGGCATAGCGAAAATCGGCGAGGAAAAAGTCAGTCG
>JADFOM010000052.1 GCA_022562835.1 Acidobacteriota bacterium
TCTGGTCCTCGAGGCAAGTCCGGCCCATGTCGCGTGTGCGTGCACCAAGTCGACCGAGGTGTTGGCGACGACCCGGCGAGCGATCGACGCGACCGCCCACGTCGACCCGATGGTGCGGTGCCACTCGTGTCGATGCACTGACTCGGCCCACGATGCAAAATCCCACTCCTGGTCCATGCCGGTGAGCACATGCTGGCGGTATCCGCGGTCCGCCAATGTCGAGCCGAGAAGGTTGACGTAGGCCGGCACTCCGGCACGGGCAGGCTCGAGAATGTGCAAGATCGAGGGTGGTCTGTTGGTGTCCATCGGTCGGTCAGTGCCGCATCGGGGGCAGCCCCAACCCCGCTCCAGGTGGGAGCGTCGCCTGACCCTCGACCAACGGTGGTACGCCTAGACCGCAGGGAAACGCCTGTCCGTACGGCAGCCACGGAATCTCGAGCCACGTCGTTTGACGTGAAGCGAATCCCCACTGCATGTTCGCGAAGAGTGACGGTCCGATCGATGCGTTGCGCGGATGAAGATCAATTTCCTCGAGCTCTGCGAGGGTGCTCAAACGGCGCGCGGCGCTGAGTCCTCCAACCTTGGTGATCGCCGGCTGGAGGATGTCGACTGCACCGCCGTCGGCCAGCGCCATGAACTCGTCTAGAACGAACGTATTTGCTCCCGCAGCAAGGCGGGTGGTGCCGGGAGTACCCACCTGCCGTGACACTCGCGTAGCCGCTGTCGAGATCGCGAGTACCGATACGTCGAATTCGCCGAGCTGGGAAGCGAACCGATGGGTGTCGCGTGGCGACAAGCGGCCATCTACGTCGACCATTACCGTCGGCTCATCGCCGAGCAGTACTCGCACCTCGCGCACCAGTTCGATGTCGTTCGTGGGTAGCAGCACAGCACCTATTCCTGCCTCAATAGCTCGTTGAGTTTCCTGGAGAAGCTGCTCGGTGCTGCCTAGTTCATCAAGCCTTGCATACACGGGAAGTGTGCTGTGGACCTGCCCGCCGAGAAGCTGGGCAACCGGCGTATGAAGCCGCTTGCCCAGACAATCCCAGACCGCGAGGTCGATACCGCTGATCGCGGAATTGGCGATACCGCCGGCGCCATAGTCGAAGACGCGCTCGCCAAGATGCTGCCACAACAACTCGATCTGGCCTGAGTCTCTTCCAAGACATGCAGGCCCGAGCACGTCGTCGATGAGCGAAGCGATCGGCTTGAGCGACGCACCCGGGGGCGAATCTACGATCAAGGGCCCACGCCAGCACTCACCGATACCTGAGATCCCATCTTCTGTGGTGACGGTGACCAGCAATTGCGGATTGTGCTCGTCTTTGAGAATGCGGGTTTCTACGTGCGAGATGGGGTCTGCCATATCTGTGAGTATGGCGCACCCAGATCGAACCGGTGTTGGGCGGTAGAACCGCTGTGCTGCCGCGGGACGGCTACCGTTTGGGCGATGCACTCGACGTTCGTGTTCGGATACGGCAGCCTCGTGCACCATCAGGCCCTCGAACGGTTCCTCGGTCGAACTCTGGGGCCCTCCGATTTCGCGATCGCTCGACTGCGTGGCTACCGGCGGGCCTGGAACGTGGCGCGTGACAATCGGCTCGCCACACATGCCACCCGGTGGGTCGACGAGAACGATCGCCCCCATGACGGAACGGTCACGGTGTTGGGGATTGAAAAGGTCGAGGGTGCGGTGACCAACGGCATCGTTGTACGGGTCGACGACGAATCATTCGAAATGCTCGACCGCCGCGAGGTTGCCTATGACCGCGTCGACGTGACCGAGCTGGTCGATGTGGACGGTCTCAGGTGTGAGATGGTCTACACGTATGTTCCCGACGACGAGCACCGCAGGCTGCACGACGAGGGTCAAAGTGCAGCGCTGGATGCGATCGCCGACGAGTACGTCGACCTCGTAGCTGCAGGCTTCGAATCGCTTGACATGCTCGACGAGTACCACGCGACGACACGACCCCCCGATAGTCCGATCTTGTCTCTACACCGCGCGGCGACGCGCGAGATCTCCGGCTACTGACCAAATGCAGCGCTGCCGACGACTTTTCGAGTTACATTTTCCACACCAATCCTGAACAGCTGCAATACTGCGACGAATGTCACAGCAGCCGAGCGGAGACGTTTCCGCATCACAGCTCAGCGCTACGGTCCTCGAAGAGGAGACCAGGCGAGCGGATGAGGCCAAGGCTGACCGCGAGGTCTTGTTCGCAGACGATCTGCTGCCCGGCGTGCAATCCGAGGAGCTGTCCCTCACTGATGGACTTCGACGTGGCGGCCCGAGCCTTTTTGCGGTGCTGTTCGCGTTGGCATCGCTCGACGACCTGGAGAACGCGGCTCTCTCGGTGCTCGCTCCGGACATTCGTGACACATTCGGTGTCAGCGACGGCACGATCGTGTTCATTGCCGCAGCGAGTTCTGCGTTCGTCACGCTCGGGGCCATACCGATGGGTTACCTGGCGGATCGATACCGCCGTACGACCATCGTCGGAATTTCAAGTCTGATCTTCGCTGCCATGGTTTTTCTCAGTGGCTTCGCAATCAACGCGTTCCATCTCTTCTGGGCACGTTTTGGCGCTGGTGTTGCCAAGTCAAACGCTATCCCAGTGCACGGGTCGCTGATAGCTGATGGCTATCCGATTCAGGTTCGCGGACGTCTCTACGCGTTGCTTAGCTTCGGCGGTAGATCGATGGCCGTGCTCAGCCCGGTTTTGGTCGGTGCAATAGCTTCAATCGCGGACCCAAACGGGACCGAAGGTTGGCGCTGGGCGTATTACATGCTGGGTGTGCCCGTAGCGATCGTGGCGATATTGGCGTTCTTCCAGAAAGAGCCAATCCGAGGTCAGTACGAAAAGGCCGATGTGTTGGGCCAAGTCTACGCCGAGGAAGATCCGCTACCCATCTCGATGGAATCTGGGTTTGCTCGGCTTTGGCAGATCAACACGCTCAGGCGCGTCATTATCGCCTTTGCCGCACTGGGTTTTGGATTGTTTACGGTCGGGGTGCTCTCCAGTCTTTTCCTTGAATCGGAATACGGACTCGATACGTTCGAACGTGGTGTGGCCGTCACGCTGGCAGGCCTCGGGTCACTGATCGCTTTGCCGTTTGTAGGCAAAGCGTTCGACCGTCTCTACCACACCGATCCGAGCAAAGCTCTGTATCTCGTGGGGTTGATGATCTTCCCGTCGGCGCTGCTGATCCCGATTCAGTATTCCATGCCAAACGCAGCTCTGTTCATTGCGTTCGACATACCCCGCCAGGTACTTCTGTTCAGCGCCTTCGCGATGGTCCAGCCCATACTGCAGTCTGTCGTGCCATACCGACTACGCGGTCTCGGCGGCTCGCTCGTCATGATCTATATTTTCTTTATTGGCGCGACCGGCGGCGGCCTCATGGCCGCACTCCTCGCGAACATCTACAGCCCTGCTGTCGCGGTGATCGTTCTCAGCGTGCCATCCACACTCATCGGTGGGGCAATCGTAATGTCCGGTGCCAGATTCATTCGAAACGACTTGTCGCTCATCGTCGGCGAGTTGCGCGAAGAACAGAGCGAGGTGCAACGCCGCGAAAGCGATCCAGATTCGATACCGGTATTGCAGGTAAACGAGATCGACTTCTCGTATGGCCAGGTGCAGGTGCTGTTCGACGTGGCCTTTGAGGTTGCGCCGGGTGAGACGTTGGCGCTGTTGGGCACCAACGGCGCTGGCAAATCGACGATCCTGCGAGTCATCAGCGGTCTTGGGACACCCGGACGCGGTGTCATCCGACTCGACGGACGCAACGTGACCTACACGTCGCCAGAAATTCGTTCCCGGCTCGGCATACATCAACTGCCCGGCGGTATGGGCACGTTCCCCTCGATGTCGGTCTACGACAACCTCGTCATGGGTGCCTACCAGTACCGCAGTGACGCGTCGGACGTCGAACAGCGAATCGAGCGAGTCTTCACAATGTTCCCGGAGCTCGCCCGTCGACCGAAGGCTTTGGCAGGACAGCTCTCCGGCGGCCAACAGCAAATGCTTGCGCTCGCACGAACACTGCTGCACGACCCCCGTCTCCTGATCATCGACGAACTGTCGCTCGGGCTCGCACCGACCATCGTCGGTGAACTGCTCGAGACCATCGATCGACTTCGCGCAGAGGGACTAACGATGATCATCGTCGAGCAGTCCCTCAACGTTGCTCTGGCTATCTCCGACCGGGCGATCTTCTTAGAGAAGGGCGAGGTTCGCTTCGAGGGCTCCGCACAGGAACTGTCTGAACGCGACGATCTTGCCCGCGCCGTGTTTCTTGGAACCGACGGCGGATGACGATCGCCGCTTGGTACACCAACGACCTTCTCGTCAGCGGGTTTGTCTACGGCCTGGTGATCGGGCTTCTCGCCATGGGGATCATCCTCATCTTCAGATCGACCGGAGTCATCAACTTCGCCGTTGGCAGTATGGGACTGCCTGGCGCTTCCCTGATGGCACTCATGTCCATCAACTACGGCTTTCCGTTCTGGGTTGCGGTCGTCCTCGCGCTTCTCGTGGGTGGACTGTTCGGTGGCCTCATCGAGCTCGCCGTGATCCGCCGGCTCTTCGAGGCGCCGCGGGTGATCCTGCTCGTCGCGACCATTGGCATCGCCGAGCTGTGTGTCGCGATCGTGACCGCCTACCCCGACATCGAATCCAGCGACGGGAGCACGGCACAATTCCCTGCTGCAATTGGACATCGCTGGTCCAATGTCACGCCCATACCGGGCAGTGACGTGTTCAGGATCCGCTCGCTCAACGGTCCCGACCTTCAGGTACTGATCGTAGTTCCGCTCTTGGCGCTTGCACTGAGCCTTTGGCTGAATCGCACCACGGTCGGCAAGACAGTTCAGGCGGCGGCCGACAACCCAGCGTTGGCGCGGCTTTCTGCTATCAGCCCACGCAACGTCTCTCGCATCGTCTGGATCATCGCAGGCGCGATCTCGACCCTTTCGATCATGATGCTGTCGTCGGGCAGTTCGCCCAGCGGTCTGATTACCCTTGGCCCCTCGACGATGGTTCGGGCAATGGCAGCGGCCGTCCTCGCCAAGATGGTCTCTTTCCCGCGGGCGATCGTTGCCGGCGTCGTAATCGGGCTGTCACAGTCGATCCTGCAGTTCAACTACGCGGGTGACACGCCCATCGACTTCTTGCTGTTCATCGCCATTGTTGTGGCGATCTTCATCCAGAACCGCGATGCTCCACCAGAGACCGGAACCTTCTCGTTCGCTCCGAAAATCAAACCCATCCCTGAACGCATCCGAGGTATCTGGTGGGTGCGAAGCTTCACGGCACTGGCAGGACTCGCGGCGCTTGGTGCGGCTATCGTGATCCCGCTCATCGTGCAGCTGCCGTCTCGACACCTGCTCTACTCGACGATTCTGATCTTTGCGATCTGCGCGATCTCCGTCGTCATCATTACCGGCTGGTCGGGGCTCCTCTCGCTCAGCCAGATGGCGTTTGCCGGTATAGGAGCTCTCAGCGCAGCGGCGCTTACGCGCGGTGTCGAAATGGACATTGGCTGGCGCGAAAATCGTCTACTGGACGTTGAGTTCCCTGCGATCCCTTTCGTCATCTCGATAGTTATTGGTGCGCTCGTAGCGGCTCTGGTCGCGGCTGCTATCGGGGTGGGGGCATTGCGCGTGCGTGGACTAATGCTCGCCGTGTCCACGTTCGCGTTCGCTGTGGCGTGTGAGCAATACATCTACAAGCGGCCAATATTCAGCAACGGGCAGACTTCGCAGGTGCGGTTTCCTCGCGGAAGACTAGGTCCGATAGATCTCGCGGTTGATCAGCGGAACTATTACTACTTCTGTCTCGCTGTTCTCGTACTCGTGGTAATCGTCGCCGCGCGCCTGAGACGGACCGGTGTAGGCCGATCCGTGATCGCCGTGCGCGACAACGCCGATACCGCGGCTGCCTACACGGTGTCGGCGACGGGTATCAAGCTCCGCTCGTTCGCCCTCGCTGGCGGTATTGCAGGGCTCGGCGGAGGGTTGCTGGCTGGGCTGATCGATAATGTTCCGATCTCCGAGCGCTTCTTTCAGACAAGCGATTCCTTGCGGGTCGTTTCGATCGCGGTGATCGGAGGACTCGGCTCGATCAGCGGCGCGATACTCGGATCGCTGTGGGTGATGGGGTTGCCAGCGTTCTTTGGCGGCAACGAGCTGGTGCCCCTCTTCACATCGAGCATCGGTTTACTCATACTGTTGTTGTACTTCCCGGGTGGTCTTGTTCAGATCGGCTTCGCAGCACGTGACGCGCTGTTCGGCTGGATGGATCGTCGACTCGGGCCGGCCGAGACAACCTCGACCACGACGCCTCCCACGATGCTGCGGCACGGCGAGCGGGCCGACGATGGCAACGCCGATGAAGTCGTGCTCGCCACCATCGACCTAGAGGTCCGCTTCGGCGGCGTAGTCGCCGTCGATCTCGTCTCGCTCTGTGCACATCGACACGAAATCGTGGGGCTGATCGGCACCAACGGTGCCGGCAAGTCGACCACCATGAACGCGATCGGTGGGTTCGTCAGCTCACGAGGCACCGTCGAACTCAACGGCGTCTCGCTCGGACACACCTCGCCGGCAATGCGGGCTCGCCGTGGTCTAGGCCGCACATTCCAGGCCGCCACTCTCTTTCCGGAACTCACCGTGCGCGAGACCGTGCAGGTCGCGCTCGAGGCGCGGCATCGAGTCGGTTTCGTTTCGACTGCTCTGTTCTTGCCTAGGTCATCGAGCGCCGAACGGGCAAAGGTCGCCGAAGCCTCCGAACTCATCGATTTCCTTGGCTTGGGTCGTTACGCCGACAGCTACATCGCAGATCTGTCTACCGGTACACGACGAATCGTCGAACTCGCCGGCCTGCTCGCGCTCGATGCTCAGGTTCTGTGCCTCGACGAACCCACCGCTGGAGTTGCACAACGCGAGACGGAGGCCTTCGGGCCCTTGATCGTGAACATCCGCAAGGAGCTTGGCGCAACGATGCTCATTATCGAACACGACATGCCGCTGATCATGTCGATCAGTGATCGTGTCTACTGTCTCGAGTCCGGTGCGATCATCGCAGAGGGAACGCCCAACGAGGTGCGCAACGACCCGACGGTCGTGGCGAGCTACCTCGGCACCGATGTGCGGGCAATCGATCGCTCCGATGCTCCGTCCTGACACTGGGTAGAGGGCGCCGTTGGAAAGTTTCTGAGCTGTAGCTCACCAGAGGCCAGCTTCAAGGCCTGCGGCGAAGGTTTGGCCCAGCTCTCGCGCGGCCACGCGGTCGCTATTCTCGATGTCGCCGACGATCACGAGCGGCTCTGCGATCAGACTGAATGAGAGCCCCTTCATGATCGGTTCGATCGAGCGCACAGCACCGCTTCCGTCATTGCCCGCCTTTACGACCAGCGCGTAGGGCAGCCGGACAGATGCTTCGAGGAGCGGATAGTAGATTTGTTCGAGGCAGTGTTTGATCGCGCCCGCCATGTAGCCGAAGTTCTCTGAAGTTGCGAGAATGAGACCTGCGGCAGGGGAGACGTCCGTAGCCGTCACATCCAGCGCATCGAGAAGAATGACGCGGCGCTGGCCGATCGTGGGGTCCGACGCGCCAGCGACTACATCATCGACTAGTGATGCCGTGGACCCGGTTTGATTTGGCCGGACGACGACGATTGGCCGGTCAGACATCGTCAAGTGTCTTAGTAATGCCAGGGGAAGGCTGAGAAGTCCGGTTCGCGTTTTTCGAGGAAGGCGTCGCGACCCTCGACTGCCTCGTCGGTCATGTAGGCAAGTCTTGTCGCCTCGCCTGCGAAGACCTGCTGACCCATCAGGCCATCATCGATCAGATTGAACGCGAACTTCGCCATCCTTTGAGCTGTTGGGCTACGAGCGTTGATCTCGCGACCCCATTCGAGCGCCGTCGACTCGATTTCGGCGTGCGTGACGACGGTATTGACCATTCCCATCACCTCTGCCTCGACAGCGGAGTAGTCATGACCAAGGAAGAAGATCTCCCTGGCGCGTTTCTGACCCACCTGTCGCGCGAGGTATGCGGAACCGAATCCGCCGTCGAAGCTTGCAACGCTTGTGTCGGTCTGCTTGAACACGGCGTGTTCCATGCTCGCAATGGTGAGATCACACACGACGTGGAGGCTGTGCCCACCACCAACCGCCCACCCGCCGACCACCGCTATAACAACCTTGGGCATGATGCGGATCAGACGCTGAACTTCGAGGATGTGTAGCCGACCTGTGCGCGCTGGATCGATCGACTCAGAAGTCTCGCCATCGGCGTAGCGGTAGCCGTCGCGACCGCGCACGCGCTGGTCGCCTCCGCTGCAGAAGGCCCAGACCCCGTCGCGCGGTGAAGGCCCGTTGCCGCAGATGAGGACACATCCCACATCGGTTGTCATGCGGGCATGGTCGAGCGCCCGGTAAAGCTCGTCGACGGTGCGCGGCCGAAACGCGTTGCGAACCTCGGGGCGATTGAACGCTATGCGTACAGTGCCCTGTTCCCGTGCCCTGTGGTAGGTGATGTCGGAGAACTCAAAACCCTCGACATCGGTCCAGATGGTCGGATCGAACGTCTCGGACACGGCATTCATGGCCACGTCTTTCCCGCTAAACCCTCAACCAGCTGATACTTGAGGACCTTCATGGTCGCATTACGCGGCAAAGACTCGACGAACTCAAGCTGTTCGGGAGTTTTTTGACGCATGAGTCCGGCTTCGCTGCATGCGTCGATCATCTTGTCCATGGTCAGTGGCTCGGCCCCATCGGCTGTCTCGACGACCGCGCAGACCCTTTCACCGCGTTCATCATCGGGAAGACCAATAACGGCTACGGCAGCGACGGAGGGGAGTGGGTACAACACATCCTCGATCTCTTTTGCACTGATGTTCTCGCCCTTTCGGATGATCACATCCTTGATTCGTCCGGTCAGCGTGATGTGTCCATCGTCGCGTTTGATCGCAAGGTCACCGGTACAGAACCGACCCTGATCGTCGAACGCCGCAGCATCGAGCGACGAGTCCGTATAGCCCTTGAACACCATTGGGCCGCTGACCCGTACCTCACCTACGGCCCCGGCAGGTGCATCGCTACCGTCGGCCGAAACAACGTCGACGTTGCAACCGAAGACCGGCTTTCCTTCTGTGTGAGCGAGTTGGTCGGCGCTATCGTGTGGCGATCCCTGCGAAATCATCGGGCATTCGGTCATCCCGTATCCGTGGACGACCGGGATCTGCATTTCGGCGACCACCTCGTGATAGACCTCGGGAGGTTTGGGAGCCCCACCACCGGAGAGCAACCGCAGTGTGGGAATAATCGGCTCGCCTGGCTGCTTGCGCTGCTCGACGAGAAACATCGTGTAGAAGGCGGTGGACCCACCGGCCATTGTCACCCCGTGACGTCGATACGTCTCGACCGCGTCGGCTGGGACAAACCGTTCCAGCAGGACGGCGGGGAACCCGTTGACCAACATCGTCACCAAATAGTCAGGTCCACCGATATGGGCGTATGGGAAAGCTATCGACCCGACGTCGTCTGCCGTCATGTCTAGCGCCTTGGCTAGACCCACTCCTCCAGCGATGAGCGTTTGATCGGTGTGCTGCACGCCTTTGGGGTCAGCGGTGGTTCCCGACGTGTAGTAACGCCAGCGAATCGTGTCATCTTTCGGGTCGATGGGAGCGGGCAGGTCGGCCGGGTCACCCTCGGGCAGGGCTTCGTAAGCGTCGATGATGGTCGGCGGGTTTGCCGCTCCCTCGGTGATTCGTTGAACCATCGCCGTGTAGTCGAAGTCTCCCCACGCGCCGGGCACAAGAACAAATTCAGCTGAAGTCTGATCGATACAAAAGCCCACCTCGCGGTCGCGGTATATGTGGATAATCGGGTTTTGCACGGCACCTAAGCGGCTGAGGGCGAAGGATGCGATCACAGTTTCAATTCGGGTCGGCAAGATCCAGGTGACCGGGGTCGCTTCACCCACACCGATCGACGCGAACCCTGCCGCAACGCGCTCTGCCCACGAACGTGCCTCGGCGAACGTCACCATCCGGTCATCCGCATCGATCAGCATCGCAGCGTCAGGCGAGGCGTCGGCGCGCCGAGAGAGCAGGTCCCAGAGGCCATTTGAATCAAAGATGGGTTCGGTCATTTCGCACTCCGAGGGTCGGTCGACCGACACAGGGTAGGACACGGGTCACCATGGCGGTATCCCAAACCATGAGTACTGTTGTGGCGGTGCAACCTCACGTCGATCTCGCTGTGCGCGGTGCTCGTGTACTCAGCGATCCGAGCGCAGCATTGCGTAGTGATGCCGTCGTGTTGATCGAGGGGTCGAAGGTCGTCGACGTTGTCGATGCAGCTGAGGGGTGGGATGCCGCGCGGACGATCGAGGTGGATGACGGGTTCATCACCCCCGGCCTGGTCAATGCACACACCCACTTGGGTCTCTCGTTCGCGAGAACGTTGACCCACCGCGGCGGCCAACCCATCTACGACGTGTTCTGGCCCCTCGAAACCCATCTGCGGGTTGAGGACGTCGAGGCATTCAGTGCTCTAGCGGCTGCCGAATCGCTGCTGTCAGGCGTCACGACGGTGCTCGATCACTACATTCACGCTGAGAGGGCAGAACGTGTCACGAATGCCCTTGGACTGCGGGCCTTTCTTGGGGAAACCGTCATGACCGCCGCTGGACCGTTCGGCGCGGAGTCGTTGGACCGGTCCCTTTCCCATGTTGCCGCGAAACGCGCCCCGGACGCACTCGGCCGTGCGCTCGTCGCCCCGCATGCTGTTGACACCAACGACGATAGGACGCTCGAAACCATGCGAGCGCTATCGGAATCGTCTCATGTTCCCCTCCATCTACACCTCGCCCAGTCATCGCGCGAACGCGCCGTCGTAGCTGAGCGAGTCGGCTGTTCTAGTGTCGAGTACGCGCGGCGCCTCGGTCTTCTCGAGCGCCCGTCGGTGCTCGCACATTGCAGTTATTTGGATCCTGGTGACGTAGACATCCTGGCGAGCGGATCCGGCGCAGTCATCGCGTACTGCCCGACGGTGCAGGCCATGGATGGCATGGTTCAACCGGCTTCCACAATTGAACGGCTTGGTGGCTGCGTGGCGATCGGCACCGACTCAACTCCAAATGAGCGATACAGCGTGTTGCACGAAGCCGCGGTGGCAGTGCTGGGTCAGCGCCAGGCCGGTTTGGACTGGACGCCGCGACAATCGCTGCGCGCTGCTACGACGGCATTGGCCGACACACTTGAGATCGATGGCCTTGGAACGTTGCGTCCGGGATCGCCCGCAGATCTTGTGATCTGGGAAGGTGCGGCGCCCCATATGGCGATTGCCGATGATCCGGTGATCGCCGCGGTCATGGCCCCGCCTCGTGTTCACACGACGATCGTTGCTGGAAATCCGGTGGTTTCGGACGGGGTTCTGTGTAACGCGTCGATCGATGAGATCTGCTCGGTCTCAGCGGATGCTAAACGATCACTTTTCGAGCGAGCCGGGCTCAGCTAATTACCTGAAACACGATGCGACGGTTCAGCTTTTTCCCCTCGCCTGTTTCGTTGTCCGCGACG
>JADFOM010000053.1 GCA_022562835.1 Acidobacteriota bacterium
CGACCGCGCGCCGTTCGAGCGCGAGATCGTCGACTACTGGATGCCGGTGGACCAGTACATCGGCGGTGTCGAGCACGCGATCCTCCACCTGATGTACGCGCGCTTCTTCGTGAAGGCGCTGCACGACATGGACCTGCTCGAGGCTCTCGCACCCGGTAGCAGCTGAGTCAGACCTGGTGACATGGATGACCTGACCTGCCCCAACTGCTCCGAGGAGGACGATCTGCTCGGTCAACGCGATGGCGATGCGATCACCGTCACATGCCAGAAGTGCGGTTGCGTCTGGGATCGCAACCTCATCCCACGCTGCCCGAGCTGTGGACGACACGACATGCGCGAGGCACTCCAAGCAATACTGGACAAGTCCCGCGGGACCCAGCTCTCCATCCAATCGATGCGGGTGATCTATCTGTGCCCGGATTGTGACGCCACGAAGCTGCGGCGCTGGCTCGATTCGAACACACCGCTACCGCCCGACGAATTACCAGTATGAGGAGCAATCCGTGCAACTTGATGTGATGTCGAACGCAATGCCGCTCGCGGAGATGCAGACGCTAGCCAAGCGAGCTGAAGCCACCGGCTTTCGTGGCCTTTGGCTGACCGAATCTGGACGCACGGCATACCTCTCGTGCGCCGCTGCGGCATTGGCGACAGAACACATCACGATCGGCACCGCGATCGCCGTCGCGTTTCCACGCAGCCCCATGATCACCGCGTCAACCGCCTGGGAACTCGCAGATGCGACAGGCGGCCGCTTCGTGCTTGGTTTGGGCACCCAGGTGAAGGCACACATAGAACGTCGTTATTCGACCGACTATGCCCCACCAGGGCCTCGCCTCAAGGAATACGTGCTGGCCATCAAAGCCATCTTTTCTGCCTTCAGACGCACCGACAAACTCGACTTTCAGGGCGACTTTTACAACTTTGACCTGCTGCCGGCACAGTGGTCGCCCGGTCCCATCGATGCCGAGGACCCGCAGATCTATGTTTCCGCCGTGCTGCCCTGGATGTCAGCAATGGCAGGAGAGGTCTGCGACGGTGTGCACATCCATCCGTTCCACTCCACCGAGTACTTGCGCGAAACGCAGATCCCTAACATCGAGAGCGGCGCGGCAGCAGCGGGACGAACACTCGGCGACATAGCCCTGGTCTGTCCGGTCATGACAGCGGTCGGCGATACCGACGAGGAGCTACATGCGACGCGCGAACACGCCCGCACGATGATCGCCTTCTATGGCTCGACGCGCACCTACTCTCCGGTGTTCGAACAACACGGGTTCGAAGGACTCAGCGACAAGCTCCACAAATGCCAACGAGAGGGCGACTTCGCTGGGATGACCGCACTTATCACCGACGACGTGCTGGAGAACTACATCGTGAGCGGATCCTGGTCACAGCTCGGCGAACGTCTCGTAGAGCGCTACCGAAATCTTGCCCCGTCGATTCGCATCATGTCCTACACCGCGTCGGGTCAGTACGGGCGTGATCCCGAAATCTACGATCGATGGGCCGAAGTGACCTCAGCGGTCGCCGACGCTTGATTTGACCCGAGCGCTACTCGTACTTCGTGCCGGCGCTAGCCAACATGTCGAGCCAAAGAGGGCCAGCGTCGGGCGCATACTCGCCAGGAGTGAACGTGACCGAGTCGAGCGAACCCGTGTAGGCAAAGGTGCCGTAGAGCTCACGGAGGCGCCAGGACACGGGGGACTTGCGGTCGATGCCGACGTCGATGCCTTGAAACGGTGCCATCGCCATCAGAACGGGCACGCCGTTTAGTTCGCCACGTTCAACGTCATCGACCGACACGGTGATGTTCCAGATTCCGTCGCCTGGTGAGTCGACCGAAATGTGGATCGACTTCGTGCCGTTGGCCATCTCCCCGCAGTCACACTCATGCATCGTTCCGTAGGCATTGAACACAAACTTCAACCGACCATCGACCACATAGGCTCCGTAGCCACCACCCTGATCACCGTGGGCGAACAAGGTCCCCTCGTCACCGTTCTGATACTCGAGCGCGATGTCGATCTCGAAGGAACGAAACAGGATCAGTTGCAGGCAGCGGTACCTCTCGACGGTGGCAGTGCCGGGAAAAATCTTGACCGGCACCACGATGTCGTCCGCCCACGGAGGTCGGTACAACGCCTTGACCCGATTGCCCTCGTCGAGAGGGAACACCTGATTTTGCCAGGCAGCCGACTCCCAGCCATCGATCAGCGACTCGAGTCGCCCGGGATGTTGTTTCGCGAGGTCAACCGTCTCGGTCGGATCGTCGACCAGGTTGTGAAGCTGCCAGCTTTCCTCTCGAAACGACGTACGCGGTTGATGACAGGTCACCGCCGACCAGCCATCGCGGTAGAAGCCGCGATGGCCGACCATCTCGTAGTACTGCTCGGAGTGGGTCGAATCGGCACGCTCATCGGCAAATGAGGTGACGAAGCTCGCCCCGGCGGGCTCGGGTGCTGCTATGCCGTTCTTCTCCGTTGGCATCTCGATTTCCAGCATCGAACAAAGGGTCGGCATCAGATCGGTGATGTGTTGATATTGCGGTCGGATCGATCCACCGACTGCGCCGAGGCCCTTCGCCCACGACACGATGAACGGCACCTGATGACCACCCTGGTGAGTGTTGATCTTGTACAACCGAAACGGGGTGGACGAAACCATCGCCCAGCCCATCGGATAGTGCGGAAGGGTCTGAGGTCCGCCCATATCGTCAAGCCGGGCGTAGTCGACCGAAACGTCATCGAGTTCGCTCGCTCGTGCTTGTGCGAGCAATGTTCGGAAGTAGGCCGACGTGCCGTTCTCCTCCCCCTCGCGCGATCCGCCGTTGTCCGAGGTGAACACCACGATCGTGTTCTCCCACTCCCCCATCTCCTCGAGCGCTGCCCGAAGGCGCCCAAAATTCTGGTCAACATTGTCGACCATTCCCGCGAATATCTCCTGATAGCGGGCGAACAGCGCCTTTTCAGTGTCGGACAACTCATCCCAGGCCTTCACCGCGTGGCGCTCCTCGGTATTACGCGGCGGCAGGACCGTGTCGTGCGCTAGTAGGCCCATCAACTTCTGACGCTCAAATCGTGATTCGCGAACGGCATCCCATCCCTGTTCATATACCCCTCGATACTTCTCAATATCGTCGCGCTTGGCCTGTAACGGCGCGTGCACGGCACCGTGGGAGAAGTACATGAACCAAGGTTTGTCAGGGTGCGACGCCCGCCCATTTCGGATCATGGCGACCGCTCGCTCGGTCAGGTCGTCGGTGAAGTAATAGTCCTCCGGGTACTCGTCGACGTCGACCGCATGGTTGTCCTCGTAGAGCCGGTGCGGCTGATGAAAGTTGGTGAAGCCATCGAGGATTCCGTAATAACGTTCAAAACCCTTCTGCAAAGGCCAGCTGTGGCGAGGTCCGGCTTCGGACAGATTGGAGTCCTTGCAGAGGTGCCACTTGCCGACCATGTAGGTCGCCCAACCGTGACCGCGAAGCAGCTCCGCCATCGTGACCGCGTTCTCGCGGAGTTCCATCGCGTAACCGGGAAACCCTGGGTCGAAATGTGCGACGTGGCCTACACCAGCCATGTGGTGGTTGAGGCCGGTCAGCATCGACGCCCGGGTCGGAGAGCACATCGAATTCACATGGAAGTTGGCGTAACGGATGCCCTCGTCCGCGAGCTGGTCGATGTTCGGGGTTTCAATTTCGGCGCCATAACAACCAATGTCGGAGTAGCCGAGATCATCGACCAACATGACCAGGACGTTGGGTGCCCCCGCAGCCGCCGTCGGTGGTTTTGGCCACTGTGGTGTCGAGGTGGAGAAGATGCGGCCGACATCCCCCTCGAAGTTGTCATACGGAGCTGTCGGGTCGGACTGTTCTGAGGCCATCGCTGGACAATAGTTCGTCGCCGCTGTCCGGTTTTCGGTTCCGGCGAAGCCGATGTTCCTACTCTCGGTCGCGAAGCCGCGCTATGAGAGCGGAGCTGTCAGACTGGCCCATACCGTCGGCGGACAGTTCGTCATAGAACCCGTTAACGGTTTCGGTCAGCGGCATTGGGGCACCGACCGACCGGGCCTGTGCCAGGCAGATCTGTAGGTCCTTACGCATCCAATCCAACGCGAATCCAAAGTCGAACTCACCTCGCGACATCGTGTGGGCACGGTTTTCCATCTGCCAAGACCCTGCTGCGCCCTGGCTGATCACCTCGATAACGCGATCGAGGTCAAGACCGCAACGGCGACCTAGCTCGAGCCCTTCGCTCAACCCCTCGAGCAAACCTGCGATACATACCTGGTTGACCATCTTGGTCAACTGTCCCGAACCGGCGGGGCCCAACAGCGTCACCGCTCGTGCGTAGCGATCCATGATTGGTTGCGCCGCCGCGAACACCGACTCCTCACCACCACACATCACCGTAAGCGCGCCGTTTTTTGCACCAGCCTCGCCACCGGACACGGGAGCGTCGATGAATCCGACGCCAACGTCGAGTGCAGCCGAGAAGAGCTCCTCTGCCAAGGCCGCAGATGCCGTCGTGTGATCGACAAGAACTGAACCGGGGGCCATCCCGGCCAGCGCGCCTGGGGTGTCGAGCACAACCTCGCGCACATCGTCATCGTTGCCGACACATACAAAAACGAAGTCAGCACCCGTAGCCGCAGCCGCGGGCGTCTGTGCAGACTTTCCCGAGTACTCATGGAGCCAACGTGTTGCGGTGGACTCGGTGCGGTTGTAAACGGTGATCTCGTGACCGGTCTTGGCGAGATGCCCGGCCATTGGATAACCCATGACCCCAAGCCCAATGAACGCAACCGATGTCATATTTGGTCGTACCCCTCGGGATCGAATGGTGGGCGGCCCAATTGGTCACGAATCGTCGTGACAGCCGGATTTGTCATGGATCGCCGCTGCCAGTTGGCCCCATCGACCACCAACGTGTGGCCGGAGATGAAACGGGCATACGGCGACGCCAGGAATGTCGCGGCCCATCCAAGTTCTTGTCGCTGCCCTACACGCATCGCAGGCTGACAGGCATCTTTGTCGTGGGTTCGGTCAAGGCTGCCGGTTATGTCGTCGGTCATGTCCTCGTGCGGGAACAGTCCGGGGACCAGTCCATTGACCGCAATGCCAGCCGGCCCCCATTCGACAGCGAGCGTCTCGACCATGTTCTTGACGCCAGCTTTGGCCGCAGCGGAGTGAGCAAAACCTGGACCACCAGTCCAGGCATAGGAGGCCCCGACGTTGACGATGTTTCCAGGAGTGCCCGCGGCGATGTGTCGACGGCCAAACTCGCGGGAACAGTAGAAGGTGCCGTTGAGAGTGATGTCGACGACGGTGCGCCACGCGTTGGGCGACATGTCCTCGGCTGGCACCGGAAAGTTGGCTGCGGCGTTGTTTATCAACACGTCTGGCAGACCGAACCGACCTTCGGATGCGTCAAATGCAGCGGAAATCGCGTCGGCATCGCGGATATCGCACTCAACACACTCGATGGGCGCGTTCAGCTCATCCATTGCTTCACGTGCAGCGTCGAGGTGTTCGGATTTGCGGCTGGCGATGACCATCGACGCGCCGAGCCGGGCGAACTCTGCTGCGATCGCCTTACCCAGGCCAGTGCCTCCACCGGTGACGAACACCACGGCATTGGCGAAAGTGTTGTCGGGCAAAGCCGACGTTCCGACCGGCGGCGGCGCAAGGAGACCGTGCTGATTCGCACCTATTGACGTGTCCACCATCCTCAACTCCCCCGATAACTCGGTGTGCGGTCTTCGCTGCGGGCGGCCCTGAATTCCGCAAAGTCGTCGGAACGATTCACAAACGTCTGATAGATCAATTCATCCTCCATCGAGGCACGCACTGCGGGCCGCGACAGGTGGCTGAGCACCCGGCGGGCCAGCTTGACGGTCACCGCTGGCGCGGCAGCTATCTTCTCGGCCATCTCGAAGGCCGTCTCATCAAGCGCATCGGGTTCGACTACCCGCGACACGATGCCATGAGCGAGAGCTTCGGTGGCGTCGAGTCGGCGTCCGGTAAGCACCATGTCGCTGACCAAGCCGTGACCACACATCTCGTAGAGCACGGCTACCCCACCCGTATCAGGGATGACGCCATAAGCCACCTCAGGCAGCATGAACTTGGCGTCGCTGGCGGCGATTCGGATGTCGCACAGGAGCGCTCGCTGGAATGAACCGCCGAGGGCCCAGCCCCCGATCGCGACGATGATCGGGGCCTCAATGTCCCATACCTTCTGAATCCCAGCGATACCGCGGCTCATTAGTTCGTGATGGGTCATGTCGGTCTGGTTCGTCCCGATCGCGGCAACGTCACGACCCGAGGACCACGACTTTCCATTTCCGCGCCAGATCACTGCTCGAACGTCGCGACGTCCCGCCAACGTGTCGAGGTGCGCAAAGAGCTGAGCATCCATTTCATCATCGAACGCGTTGTGTTTCTCGGGGTTGTCATTGGTCAGAGTCGCGATCTGACCTTCGATTTCGAGATGAACCGAACCGGCCACGGGTTTACTCCAATGTAGAGAGTGTCTGTGGAGTATCGCGCGAACTCGCAGAGCGTCACCTCATCTACGTCGCAGGAACACACCCGACCGAGCCTTGGGCCAGAAAAACGATGACTTTGGTGGCATTTGTGCGCCTGCCTCAGCGACTTCGAACAGTTCATCCATCGTGATTGGTGCGAGACCGAACCCGATACCTCCGAGTTCGTCGACACGCTGCTCGAGATCGCGACGCCCCGTCGGCCCAGCCACGGTCGAGATACGTGGCCCAGCGCTCGTAACATCAATCCCGAACGCCGGATCGAGCAGGTCCCGGTGTAACGCCACGACGTCGAGCCGATCGATCGGTGCCAGCGGCTCGATGCGCTGGAGCGGCACTATCAGGCACCAATGTCCGTCGCGGTACAGTCCGAAGCTGCCCCGCTCGAGTGATGGACGGCCGGCCGCGATCGGTTCGATGCGCGAAATCCGTTCGAGCCTTTCGATCTCCTCTGGTCGCGGATCGACGACGTGGCGGTGAAAAGCGAAGATCTGGAGTTCCTCCGGTGGGAAGACGATCACCAGGGCCCGCTGCAACGAGGGGTCGGAGCGCCGTGAGGCCAAAGCTGCAGCGGCGGCGAGTCGATGATGTCCGTCGACGATAGTTAGACCCTCCGGTCTAACGGTGTCGCTCAGCTCACGGACGGCCCCGTCGTCGAGTCGCCAGACCTGTTGTGAGACACCGTCGGGTGCTGTGTACTCCAGATCCGCCGGACGCTCGGACAGCCGCATGACCGCAGAGCGCGCTGAATCGTCGGAGCGAAATGTCAGGGCAACTGGGCTTGAGGTTGCCCTCACCTCGTCGAGGTGGCGCTCGAGTAGTGCGACGCGCGCCGGTCGCACACCCTCATGGGTGCGAATATCGCCGCTGCTGTACGCAGCCACGTCTACCTCACATACGATTCCTGTCTGCGAATGATCGCCGTCGACTAGTCGATGCAGGTACATCGTGGCGGCGGGAGCAGATTCGAATACCTCGGCGACCATCAGGCGTTCGAAAGCCTCTCGGTTCCAACCGATCAGGGTGTCGGTCGATGGCGTGATCGCGGCGGGAAAGTCTTCCGGAGACCGCGTCACCCCGAGGTAGCTGAGCGGCTTGCGGTCGATGACGGCCGCACGTTGCACAGATGTCGTGCCGTCATAGGCGGGCGCGATCACCTGATCGGCAAATTCGGATTTGATCAGCGAGATCGGCGCCGGGTGTAGCACCGGTCGCTCGAAGCTGAAATCGCCGGCGTTCACTGTGCGGGTTGCAGGCGGGCACCGATGACCCCGTCGAGTGCATCGAGCGCGGCGCACAGACTCGGGCCGATCTCGCCTTCCTCATCGTCACAGGTCACGTCGATCATCGCTATTGCAGCAGTACCACCCTCGAAGATGCGATTGTCCATGCGCTCGACGTTGAGCGCCTGTGACCGCAAGACTCCCAGCACACCGGCCAGCACACCGGGGCGGTCATGATGCCGAATCACAAGTGTCGCTGCGCGTTCGCGTGCTTGGCGAAGATTGACGCAGTTCGTCACCTCACCGCTCAAGTACCGCACCAGCACATCGACTACTCCATCAGCGATTGCACGTTGCGCCTGATCTGTACTTGCCCCGATATGAGGCGTGCCGATCACATTTTGGTGCTTGGACAGTGGATGAGAGAAATCTGTCGATGAGCCCTTGGGCTCTTCGTGAAACACGTCGAGTCCGACGCGCAGCCCTTGATCTAGGGCCGCTTCGAGCGCAGGCTGATCGACCAACTCGGCACGGGCAGTGTTGAGCAGAATGCCGTTGGCCCCCAGCGCCGCTAGAACGGTCGCTTCGACCACGCCCAACGTGTCGTCTGACAACGGCGCATGCAGCGTAAGCACATCCACATTTCTTGCCAGCTCAACGAGGTCTGGCCAGTATTGGGCGTCCATGTCGGTGAGACGGATACTCGTCGAGTCGGATCGAGCCCTGTCGAGCACGTGAATCTTCATACCCATGGCGTACGCAGTTGTTGCTACTTCCAGACCTATGTTTCCCAATCCGTATATTCCGATCGCCTTTTCACGGATGCCATCCGCAGCGGCGAAACGTTTCTTCTCCCAGCGCTGTGCACGCAGTGTCGTGCTGGCATCAACGATCGAGCGGTCGACGGCCAACAGAAGTCCGATCGTTAGCTCTGCGACCGCCGAAGCGTTACGTCCAGGGACATTCGACACAAAGATGCCACGGTCGGCCGCTGCGGCGAGGTCGATATTGTCTGTTCCCGCGCCGGCACGTATTACCAGCGACAAGGCGTCCGCTGCGTGCAGCGCAGTCTCTGTCACCTTGGTCGAGCGGACGACGAGCACGTCTACGCCGCCGAGATGCTCGACGAGACCATCGGCATCCAGATCGGGCTTGTGGGTGACGGTCAACCCAGCGTCGGTCATCGAAGTGAGCTCACCCAACTCAAGGCGATCCGCGATCAGAACGCGCACGCCCAGCCCCTCATGCGGCGCGTTTTACCTTTGCTTTGAGAAGCAGCTTCAACTCTTCATGGAGCTGCGCCGACATCATGTCGAGGTCTGGTATGAGGTCGCGATCGGCAACGAATGTGACGTCGACGCAATCTTTGGAAGACATCACACTGATCGACAGACCGGTTCCATCGACGATTGTCGCGAGAGGAAACTGATGTTTGATCCCCGACCCGAGGATTCGACGCTCGGAATTGTCGCCCCCGGGAACGCTCACGAGATAGACGTTGAACGGAGGGTGGAACCGTGTGGCAGCACCAGTGCGGACCACGAGTCGGGACGCCATCGATGCCAATGCCGGAGCGGCAGCCTCGAACTGGCGGATGGCGTCGACAGGTTCTGCCTCCATTGCATCGACGACTCGCACGCTCCACTCAGCAATCTCCATCAACCGGTCGACCGGGCTGTGCCGATGTGTTGCGAGATTCATCAATGCCGTACCCAGCGGTTCGTCGAGCGAGTCGACCAAGATTGGAGAAAGCGCAATGAGCGGCTCGGGCGGAAGTTCGTCGTGCAGCACGAGCCAGTGCCGCAATGCTCCCGATACGAGCGCGGCGATGACGTCGTTGAAGCGAACGTCGAAGCGTTTACGAACAGCACGCACCTCGTCGAGGGGCAGAGTCTCGAACGCGACTCGGCGATGTAGGCCGATCGTTCGGTTGAACGAGACCCTAGGAGGAGTGACCTCCGCGTCGTGGATGTCAATCGTGCCATTGGGCGAAGCCCAGCGTGCCTGCAACGCAGGCAGGGCCTGGCGGTTTAGACCGGGCAACAACCTTGTCGTTGACAAAATCAGGTCGATCCAGCGCAGCGGACTGCGCGCGGTCGACCAGCCGGCACGAATGAGCAGATCGGTGTTGGAAGGTGGAAGATCAGGCTGCCATGGAATCGCAGGCTCGACGGGCTCGTCCGACGCGAGCGGCGTCAGGACGTCGAGGCCGGTCACTCCTTCGAGCAGAGCGAAATGCACCTTCGTGAAGATGCCCTGGTGCCCGTCCGGCTGATCGATTAGGTACATCTCCCAGAGCGGATGACGGCGGTCGAGCGGGCGTTCGTGCAGGCGGGCGATCAACGATGCGACATCGCTGCCCGATCCCGCGTTTGGGACCGCCAGGTGGCGCAGGTGGTAGTCGAGGTCGAACCGGGGATCTTCGATCCACCACGGACGATCGAGACTCATCGGGACCCTCCACACACGTCTGCGAAAGCCTGGTACGAGGCTGATCCGCGCCTCGAGCGCCGTGCGGAGATCGTCGACGGTGATGGCGGTGGCGTCGAGGCGGTCACGGTCGAGCACCACGTAGAACGAGGTGTGACCGAGGTTTGAGGCTGTCTCGGTGGAGAGCATTGCCGCTTGATGGGCAGTTAGCTGGTGCATCGGTATTTCCTTGGCTCAGCCGGACTCGATGTTACGGAACCAACGGTTCATCTTCGCCGGTGGGTCGAATGGTTTCCAAGTGTTGGCGGGTTGTGCGATGCGATCGGCGATGACGTAGAGCGCTGAGCTGTTGTGGCCCATACCGCAGTGAGTGCCGTAAACCTCGATCGCCTCGGAATTGCGACGCGGTGTCTGGCGGCAGCGAAAACCGGGCACAATCCCGTCATCTCTTGTCCAGATCGTCGTGGAAGGCACCGGGATCTCGTCGAGATCCAGGCGACGGCTGGTACCCGAGTATCCCCAGAAGCGACCTAGCTGCTTCAAGAGTCCGCTGACGGTGCTCTCGTCGGAGGAAACCTGGATGGGAGATCCGAGGCTGATCACCTGACGCACGGATTCGGGCCGATTGATTGCGAGAATGCGGCCATAGATCCCGCCGAGACTCCAACCGACAACATCGATCGGCTGCTGATATTTGTCGGCAAGCTCGGACACGAGTCGGGCGATGCCGTCAGCGATATGGCTGGCCGGGCCGACGTTGAGGCCGAGGCCCCAGCCATGTGGACGATGACCCATCGAACGCAACGCGCCGCGCAGTGCGATCGTCGAGGAATCACCGGTTACGAAACCCGGCAGAACCAAGATGGGCCTCGGCGCCCCGACCGGCGCTATCAGTGCGGTGAGCGGGGCACCGGCAATGAACATGCAGATTTCGCCAAGCGCCAAGATCTCCTTAAAGGGTGATGCAGGCCGAAGATTTTCTTGGTCAGCAAAAGCCTTGAGCACGGGATCGTCGGGGAGTCAATCTCTTCAATCACAGCTAGAGCCAGTGTAGGCGATGGCGCCAGAGCCCTGAGGTTGCGCTGATCTAGTCGTCGACGAGCCGTTCTGAGATCGTCCACAGCGCCGCTGCGGCCTCTGGGTCTCTCGCCCATGACGCGTAGCCGTAGGTAGCGTTTTGCGATGGTCGCGGTTCGGCCGGACCGCAGTCTTCACAATATGACCCGGCAAACTCTTCGATACCCAGCGTCACCGAGGCCCACACGGTCGTCGCGGCACCCTGTGAGGTGGATTTAATCCGGGTCGCATTGTGTTTTGGTTCGAGGTCGTGTTCTGGTTCGGCACCGTGTTCTGGATCGGGA
>JADFOM010000390.1 GCA_022562835.1 Acidobacteriota bacterium
TCCCCGGGCGGGGAAGGATATTCGGAGGCTTATGAGCGCGGCGGGACACACCTCCGATGCTCACAAGGTCGACGTCGTCAGACGCGTCATTGTCGGGGCAACAGAGTCGGGCGCGCAGCGCATCGTGCTCGCTGATGATCCCCAAGGCATCGCCCGACGGGCTACTAGTCGCATCGACGCCCCCCTGGAGTTTCTAAGCGAAGCCCGAACGGGCACCCGTATGGACAGCATTCGAGCAGCCTCTTCGATGCGTGACAAGGACGTCGGTGTGGTCGTGGCAATTGGGGGTGACGGGACCTGTCGTGATGTGGCCGCCGGTTGGAGCGAAGCCCCTCTTATCGCCCTGTCGACCGGCACCAACAACGTCTTCCCCGTAGATGTGGACGCCACGGCCGCTGGCACCGTCGCCGCGATGATCGCTGGGGGTCGGCTCGACCTGGTGGATTTGAGCCGACCTGCCAAACGCCTGGCGCTCACCGTGAAGGACCCGCTTGGTGACGGTGGACCCGCCGACGACCTGGCGTTGGTCGAGGTCGCATTGATCGACGGAGACTTCGTGGGGGCGCGTGCCGTTCATGACCCGTCGTCGATCCGGGTGGTAGTTGCTGCAATCGCCCAACCGGAGTCCACGGGGTTGTCGAGTATCGCCGGACGGCTCCGACCGCTCAGTCGAGAAGAACCTGGCGCAGTCGTTGTGCGGCTGGGAGGCAATAGCGGCTACGTCAGAGTGTCACTCACACCGGGAGCATCGAGCCTGTTGCCGGTCCAGAATGTCTCTGACCTGGCTTCAAACGAGACGGTCGTGTTCAACGGCCCAGGCGTCGTCGCGTGTGACGGCGAGCGCTATCGAACGCTCTCGAACAAGGGACGACTGCATGTCACGGTGCATTCGGACGGACCACGGGTCATCGATGTCACCGCCGCGATGAAGGTCGCATTCGACCGCGGTGAGTTCTTCTCGACCACGAAGTGCACGACCAACAAATCGAAAGGCTCTTGATGGCCAAGGACCTCGTTATGCCAAAGCTCGGGCTCACGATGGAGGAGGGTGCGATCGTCTCATGGATCGCTGCCACAGGTGAGTCGATCGTCGCTGGCAGCCCGGTGCTGGCCATTGAGACCGACAAGGTCGAGACTGAAGTGCAAGCGCCATTCGACGGCGTCCTCCACCAACTCGGCGAGGTCGGCGAAACGTTCGCGTGCGGCGAACTCATCGGCTACATCCTCGACGAGGGCGAAGACGCCCCGCCGCCGGTTGCCGAATCGAGCCCGGCCGCCGCTCCCGTGCAAGACCCCGGGCAGTCCGCCGTTTCGTTTGCTCGGCCCAGCGATGGTGGCGGCGCTGATGGCAGACGTTTCATTTCCCCCAATGCGCGTCGCATCGCTCTTGAGCTAGGTGTTTCACTGACGTCTGTTCAGGGAACTGGGCCCGATGGTCGGATCGTTTCGGCTGACGTCATCGACGCCGACCGGTCTGGCAACGCCAGACCAAGCGTCGCATCTGCGGAAGGGCCCCGCTACACCGTGGCAGCTGGCCAACTCGCCGACCTGCTCGGGATCGAGATTTCCTCGGTGCCTCAGGAGGCGCACAGTACGCGTATCAGCCGTCAAGACGTTGCGGACTACGTGCGAAGCTTGTTGAGAACACCGCCTAGCTCGTCGGTCCCAGCGCGGACCGTTGAGCATGAGGCAAGCAAGACGCTCACTCCGTTGTCCCAGACGCCAGTGGAGACGGTTCCACTGCGCGGCATGCGCGGGACCATCGCCACACGAATGCATCAATCGCTCGACGAGATGGCGCAACTCACCCTGTTCATGGACGCCGACCTCAGCGCGGTCATCGAGGACCGTAGTCAGCGCGGAGAGCACGGCGACGCACCCGGTTACACCGACTACGTCATCGCCGCGACCGCTCGAGCGTTGCGCCTGCACACAATCGTCAACTCTACGATCAACGAAGACGAGATCGCTGTCCTACCCGAGATCCACGTCGGAATGGCTGTCGCTCTCGACGCAGGTCTAATCGTCCCTGTTGTCCGCAACGCCGATCAACTCAATCTCGCCGCGCTGCATGCCGAGACGACCAGACTCGCCGAGGCGTCGCGTACGGGGTCGCTCGGACTCGAGGACCTCGATGGAGGTACATTCTCGGTGAGCACGCTCGGGATGTTTGGTGTAGACGGCTTTACTCCGGTCGTGAATCCCCCTAATGCGGCCATCCTCGGCGTCGGCCGGCTACGCGACGATGTCGTCAAACTGGGCGACGAGGTGGGCGTTCTGAAGCGGATGACCCTCAGCTTGACCTGGGACCATCGGGTGTTCGA
>JADFOM010000054.1 GCA_022562835.1 Acidobacteriota bacterium
CCAGGCCGGAGTTGCTACGAGGGTCGTGTTGACCTGGCGCTACACCAACGCCGTGCGTCGCTTTCTGGAGTCAGCGACTCGCAGCGACCCGATCGGCGGAACCGGAACATTCCTGTCCGGAGGGATGATCGAGGGACCGTTTCGCACACCGTGGCGACTCGATCGTGGGCCGTTGCTCGACCTTGGCCCGCATGTGATCGACCTGCTCGGGGCCGCGCTCGGGCCCATCGTGTCGGTGCGTGCAGCGGGCGAGCTGGCGCGCTGGGTCGGCTTACTGTTGGAACACGAGTCCGGTGTCGTTAGCCAGGCCACGATGTCGGGTCACGCTGGTACCGACGTCATGGTCAGCGGTGTGTCGCTCTACTCGCCCGATGACGGCGCCGTCGAGGTCGATTGTGCGGCTGCGCTCGACGCTGACACATTCGGAACCATCGCATCGGAGTTCGCTGCAGCCGTCCGCGGCGATGTCGAAGCAGCGGCACCGTCGGCGTCGTTGGACGTCGGTCGGGGACTGTATCTCCAGCGGATCATTCACGACGCCGAATCCCAGCTGCTGAGCGCGTCGTGATCGATCCTCTCGCGCTTGCGGCTCTAGACCGGATTGTCCCCGCCGATGCCGATCCAGGCGTCGCCGACGAGAGGCTGCGCGAGGCGCTCGAGTCACGAGCCGAAACGGTCCACATCGGGTTCTGGGAACGTTCGATCACCCCAGGCATCGTGCATCTCGACGCCGAAGCCAGGAATCGGCATCAGAAGGGTTTCCTCGAACTCGACGCGGCCGACAAAGACTTGCTGCTCGCTGCGATTTCGAATGGCGACGTCGACACCCAGTGGACCGAGGTAGATCCGACTCGGTTCTTCGGCGCTTTGGTCAAGGTCGCCAACGAGGTGTTCTATGGCACAGAGGACTCGCCGGCTTGGGAGATGGTCGGCTATGACGCCGGACCGAGTCGAACCGCCGGTATCCCAATCACTCATACCACTTTGAGAACTACCGCGTTCGAGTCGATTCGCTCGACTTACGACGTGGTCATAGTTGGAGCGGGTGCAGGCGGTGGCACGGCGGCGGGGGTGTTGGCCGAGGCCGGGCTGAGTGTGTTGTTGGTCGACCGTGGCGAGGTCCTCGACTATGACGACATCGGTCGCGATCATCTCGCGAATCATCGGTTCTCCGAGTACGGACACAACACCGGTCCCGATGCCGAGGGCAACCCCCGTGTCTACGCAAGCGAGGCGGGCGATGTCACGGTGGAGCGCCCGTGGAAGTACGAATGGTCGAACAACGCCATGACCGTGGGCGGCGGCACACGCGTCTATCAGGGCATGGCGTGGCGCTACCTTCCCGAGGACTTCAATCTTGCTTCCAGCTTCGGCGTGCCCAAAGGAAGTTCGCTCTCTGACTGGCCGCTCAGCTACGACGAGATCGAACCGTTCTATACCAGAGCTGAGTGGGAGCTTGGCGTGTGCGGTGATGGCAACGCGCACGCCAACCAGGGCGGTCGCAGCAGGCCATACCCCATGGATCCATTCCCGCTCGACCCAGAGGCCGAGCGGCTCCTCGAAGGCGCTCGAAAGCTAGATATCAGCACCGGGCCCGTGCCTTTGTTGATCAATTCAAAACCGTACGGAGACCGAGCTGCTTGTGTCGGTTGTGGTCAATGTGTCGGGTTCGCGTGCCCGTCCAACGCCAAGAATGGCTCGTGGAACACATTTGTCGTGCGGGCGTTGGCGACGCAGCGTTGTGACCTGGTCAGCGGGGTGAGAGCGACCGAGATAACAACCGCAAAGAGCGGTGCGGTCGATGGAGTTGTACTCGTCGATTGGCAGAGCGGCGCGACCCGCTCTGTCGAAGCCGGTCACGTTGTGGTCTCGGCCGGCGCGATCGAGACGCCGCGGTTGTTGTTGAGTTCGCGCAGCGACACCCATCCCGACGGTCTCGGCAATACCCACGACCAGGTGGGACGCAACCTTCAGGGCCATCACTACATCGGAGCCTTCGGAATCTTCGACGAACCGGTCATCGACATGTTTGGACCCGGTGTCACGATTGGAACGTGTGACTTCAACCACGATCTCGAAGCTGGGCTGATCGGCGGGTGTATCCACAACGAGGTCATCAAGCTACCGATCCTGCATTGGGCGTGGGCGTTGCCATGGGATCTGCCCCGCT
Source organism: Acidobacteriota bacterium (assembly GCA_022562835.1). Lineage (GTDB taxonomy): Bacteria > Actinomycetota > Acidimicrobiia > Acidimicrobiales > SHLQ01 > JADFOM01. The sequence continues at coordinate 2,171 of JADFOM010000054.1, forward strand.
GGGGAGTCGCGGGTAAGTCGGCGATGCGCGACCTCTACCTTCGCACAGCCCATCTTTACGGTCCGGTTCAAGAAATTCCGATGCCGGAGTGCCGTGTCACCCTCGCGGACGGCGTCCTGGACAAACACGGTGCGGCCGCCGCTCGTTGGGGCGGTGTTTACCATCCCGACACGGTCCGCGCCGCGGCGGCGCAGACCGCAAGGGCCGAGCAATGGCTCGAGGCGAGCGGCGCTACCAATGTGTGGAGTAATCCACCCCCAGGGCCGTTCGGCGCAGGACAACATCAAGCTGGAACATGCCGCATGGGCGACGATCCGGCCACGTCGGTGACAGATCGTTGGGGTCGGGTTCACGGCCACGACAACCTCTGGGTGATGGACGCGTCGTTGCACGTGACCAACGGTGGTTTCAATCCGGTGTTGACGATCTTCGCGTTGGCGTTGCGCAACGCCGAGCACCTCGCTGCGCGCTGAGTTGAGGTTTTAGTTGGCTCTTTTGGACCGATCGTCGAGCAGGAAGCGCGGCCCCTCGCCGCGCTCCGCCGCTTCGTCGTCGGGGTTGTAGAGGGCGCAGGTCTTGAGTGACAGGCATCCGCACCCGATGCATTCGGTGAGTTGGTTTCGGAGTCGGGTGAGGTAGGCGATCTCCTCGTCGAGGCGCGGACGCCAGGCGGTGGAGAGCTTCGCCCAATCGCGCCGTGTCGGCGTTCGCGAATCGGGGAGCTGCTCGAGAGCGGCACGAATTTCGCCAAGCTCCAGCCCGACCCGCTGCGCTGCCCCGATGAACGCGAGCCTGCGCAAGACGTCACGTTCGAAGCGACGTTGCCCTCCAGAACTGCGCGAGGCGTGGATCAGTCCCTGCTGTTCGTAGTAGCGCAGCGCTGAGGCGGCATTACCGGATCGTTCGGCCGCCTCACCGATCGTCATGCTGTCGGTGCCGTCGATGGTGTCCAAGGGTTCCTCCTGAGACATATTTTACTTAAAGTCAACTTCAAGTCTTGCCACCCCAGCATGGAACACCAAACGTGTATTGTCCGACGGGCTCTAGGGTGCTGCCGTGGCCGTATCGCTAGTTCTGATCATTGTTGGCCTGGTGTTGTTGACCTACAGCGCTGACCACTTCGTGGTCGGTGCTGGACGTGTGGCGCTTCGGATGCAGATCTCCGCCGTAGTCGTCGGCGCGGTGGTCGTCGGATTCGGCACTAGCGCCCCGGAATTCTTGGTGTCGACGTCGGCCGCGGCCCGCGGTGATTTCAACCTCGGGGCTGGCAACGTCATTGGTTCGGTCATTGCGAACCTGACCCTCGTGCTCGGCGTCGTCGGCCTGATGGGCTCGGTCGTGGTGTCGAAGGTCACCCTTCGACGCGAGGCTCCACTGTCGGTCGCGGCTGTCGTCTCATTCGCCTACGTCATCCAGGGCGCGATGACCCCCATCGAGGGCATGGTCTTGCTCATCGCACTCGTCGGGTCACTCATCTACTTAGTGCGGGCCGGACGAGCCGACGGGGAGGCTGGTAAGGAAGAAATCGACCGGGTACTCGAGGACCTCGACCTCGACCACTGGAAACAGATCGACATGCGGATCGAAGGCTTCCGTACGATCGCTGGTCTGATCGGCACCATTATCGGCTCGCAGATCCTCGTCGAAGGTGCACTCGACCTGGCCGATCGAGCGGGTGTCTCCAGCGGGTTTGTCGGAGTGAGCCTCGTGGCGCTCGGCACCTCGTTGCCGGAACTAGTCACGTCGGTCGCGGCGGCGAGGAGAGGTTCGAGCGACTTGGTGATTGGCAATCTGCTCGGCTCGAACATGTTTAACGGCTTCGGAATCGGCGCCGCGATGGCCTTGTTCGGACCAGGTAAGGTCACAGATACATCGCTGACCGGACTCGGCGCAGCGATCATGGTGGGCGTGGTGCTGCTCAGCGTGACATTTATGGCGACCAGTCGTGTCATCGAACGCTGGGAAGCGGTCGTGTTGATCGTGGTCTATCTGGTCACGATCCCGCTGCTCGGTATCGACAGCAGCGACGACGGGGATAACGACGCCGATCAAGCGACGGGTCCGACCGTCGAGGTCAGGGGGTCCGAACCGATCGAACCGACGCCGCTGTTGCTTTAGGGTGACTCCATGAGTTTCGTGTCGTCCCTAACAAGGCCCAGGCATTGAAGGCGCTCGTGTTCGGGGTGAAGTCCGACCCACCTAGTGCCGTCGATGGTGCCAACCGGCTACAACAGAACCTGGCGAACACTCCAATGGCTTTACAAGAGCTGGAACGGCCCACACTTCGCGGCGATGACTGGCTCGTGCTCCAGACCCGGCTTTGCGGCATATGCGGTTCCGACTCCAAGCAGGTCCTCATGGACTTCGAAGGTGGCGCCGACAACATCATGACCGCTTTGATCTCGTTTCCGCAGGTCCTAGGTCACGAGGTGTTTGCACACGTGGTGCAGGTTGGCCCCGCCATCGACGACATTTCGGTTGGCGACCGCGTGGTCCTCAACCCGTGGCTGGCCTGCGCGGCGCGCGGCATCGATCCGCCGTGCGCTGCATGTGTGCTCGGTGACTACACACTGTGTCACCACTTCACCGATGGCTCTCTCGCACCGGGCATCCACACAGGGAACTCATCGGACAGTCCGGGCGGATTCGGCGAGTTCCTCCCCGCGCATCGTTCGATGGTCTTCAAGGTCGACGATGACATCAGCGACGAGGCTGCGGTGCTCGCTGATCCGTTCGCGGTTGCGCTTCATGCCGTGACCCGAAACCCACCGCCGGACGGCGGCCGCGCTCTGGTGTACGGCGCCGGCGCGCTCGGCACATCAACCCTGGCGATACTTGCGGCGCTCCATCCACACGTGGAGGTCATGGCGGTTGCGCGCTGGCAGACCCAGCGGGATCTTGCCGCCAAATTTGGAGCGGCTCTCACATCGAGCACGGAGCCGTCGGTCATCATCGATGAGGCAGCGGCTTGGTCAGGAGGCGTCCTACGGGAACCTTTCGAGGGGCTGCCATTTACTCATCCCGGGGGCATCGACGTCGCCTACGACACCATTGGGTCTCCCGAATCGATCGAGGTCTCCATTCGCTTGCTGGCTGGACGAGCAACGCTCGTCGAGATGGGCGTCTCGTCACCTGGCCGTTTTGAGTGGACCCCCTGGTATTTCAAGGAGCTCCGGCTGGTCGGCTCCAACGCGTTCGGTGTTGAAATGGTTGAGGGAACGCGCAAACACGCCATAGAGCACTATCTCGACCTGGTCCGCAGCGGTCGCGTCGATATCACGCCGATGTTGACCCATCGTTTCGACCTCGACGACTGGCGCGACGCCTTCGACGCGCTCTGCCGCCAGGACGATACGGGGGCGATCAAGGTCGTGTTCGACTACCGCTGAGGATTGTGTCGGCCGCCTGCCCGCGCAGCACCTTGGGCTGGAATTTTGCGAGAGTGACATGAGTGTTAAATTTCAGCCCGAACCGACTCGGGAGCGCACGCTGTATGGAAGTAACACTGAGCGACGATCAGGAATTCTTCCGTGAAACGACGCTTCGGTTTCTCACCGACAAGTCCGAGCCGGACTCGTTGCGAAGTCTTCAAGCTGACGCCCACGGGTTCGATCGCGAATACTGGCGACAGGGGGCTGAACTGGGCTGGACCTCGCTGCTCATCTCCGAGGACCACGGCGGCGGCAGCATTAGCGGCAGCGGCGTCGTGGACATGTCGATCGTCGCCGACGCGTTCGGACGCCATGCGGCTTCTGGCCCGTTGATCTCGACCAACGTCGTCGCTGCCGCCATCGACAAAACCGGAAGTGAAGCACAGGTCGCGGACAATCTCGACGGATTTATCTCCGGAGAGCGGATCGGCGCGTGGTGTTTGAGCGAACCGGCTCCCAACGATGGGCTTGGTGCCGTCACGAGTTCGGCTCTAACGGCGACCGCCGACGATGGCAACTATCGGCTATCGGGCGTCAAGGGTCCGGTGGAGGCCGGCGCCCAAGCTGACGTGTTGCTCATTGTTGGCAACACCGATGGTGCCCCGACACAGTTTCTCGTCGATCCCACGACCGACGGCGTCACGATCCGGCCGCTCGAAAGCGTCGACATGTCGCGCCGTTTCGCGGCGATCGAGTTCGACGACGTAGTGGTTGGTTCTGATGCGGTGCTCGGCGAGGTAGGTGGAGCACGCGGCGCCATTGAGCGGCAACTCCACATCGCTTGCATGATGCAGGTCGCGGAGATGGTCGGCGCCGCCGAGCGAGTCTTTGACATGACGGTTGAGTGGGCGTTCGATCGATACTCCTTCGGCCGTCCGCTTGCGAGTTATCAGGAACTCAAACACCGTTTTGCTGACATGAAGATGTGGCTCGAGGCCAGCCATGCCCTAGGCACTGCTCTCGCGAGCGAGCTCGGTGCGGACAGTCCCTCGACGGCGGAGACTGCGAGCGTCGCGAAGGCGTATTGCGGGCACTATCTGGGCGAGCTGATGCAGGACTGCGTGCAGATGCACGGAGGAATCGGACTCACTTCCGAGCATGACCTGCATCTCTATTTCCGGCGTGTCGCCGCCAACCGGGCAACATACGGAACGGCGGCGGATCATCGACGCCGTATCGCAGCGGGCCGACTCGAACCCGGCACCGAATCTGAGATGGCGGCCTGATGAGCGAAGTCGAATCCGTAGAGTCATTCGCCGAGCGATCCCGCTTATGGCTGGCTGACTCCATGCCACGTGTTGACCCGGATGCATACATCCACGGTCTGGGTTCAGATGAGGCCGAGCTCGCTTTCGTCGACCGTCAACGTCAGCTGCAGCGCGTGTTGTTCGACGGAGGTTTTGCAGGGATCTGCTTTCCAGCCGAGTACGGCGGGCAGGGGCTCTCCGCTGCACATCAGAATGTGTTCAACATCGAGTGTGTCGGCTATCAGATGCCAGCACTGATCAACGTCCCCACGTTCGTGCCTTGTGGTGCGGTGTTGTTGGAGTTCGGGACAGAGGAACAGAAACAGAAACACATCCCGTCGATGCTCAAAGGAGAGAAGTTGTGGATGCAGTTTCTGTCCGAACCTAGCGGTGGCTCCGACGTGGCTGGCGCCTTGACCACCGCTGTGCGCGACGGTGAGGAATGGTTGCTCAACGGGTCCAAGGTATGGACCACCGGAGCATGGTGGTCCGATATGGGACTTTGCCTGGTGCGTACAAACTGGGACGTGCCCAAGCACAGGGGCCTTAGCGTCTTCATCATCGATATTGCCGACCCGAACATAGATGTGCAGCGCATCGAGATGCTCAACGGCAGCCGAGAGTTTTGTCAAGAGTTCCTCACCGACGTTCGTGTGCCCGATAGCGATCGGGTTGGCGAGGTCGACGACGGTTGGACAGTCGGTCGTCGCTGGATGTTCCATGAGCGCAATGCGATGGGTGGCGGATCGCCCCTCGTCAGCGGTCCCGGGGTGGGCCACGGTGGGGCCGGTAGCGGCGTCGATCCCAGTCTTGTGATCACCGAGGCGATGGGCCGGACCGACGATCCTGTCGCCCTCGACCTGATCGGTGAGTCGCTCATGTTGCGGCGTGCGGCGACTGAACTCACCAAGCGGGTTGGCGAGGGCATGGCCAGCGGAGCGGTCTCGGACACCTCCGCCGCAATCACACGTCTGATGAACGGTGTCGTGATGGCGCGCAACTGGACGATTCACGCCGAGCTAGCCGGGTCTGCCGCTGTGGCGTGGGAGTCGGAGGGACCGTTGGACGGCGTCGGTGTCAATTACCTAATGCGCCAGTCCAACAGCATCGCTGGCGGAACGGTCGAGATGGCTCGCAACAATATTTCCGAACGAGTGCTCGGCATGCCTCGCGAGCGGACCCTCGACAAGGACGTGGCGTTTCGCGACGTGCCCAAGGGACCGCCAGCGTCGCGCTGACGCCCACCCTCCTGAATTCTGTGGTCGTTTACCCACCTCCGAGGTGGATAAACGACCAAATTTTAGACTTTGACGTGGTTGTCGATGCCCATGAGCGTGGCGAGGTTGCCGCCCATAATTTTGGCCTTGTCGGCTTCGCTGAACTCGTCGAGTTCGTCGACGAAACTGAGCGGATCGGCTAGGCCTTCTGGATGGGGGAAGTCAGAACCGAACAGGACATTGTCGACTCCAATCAGATCCGCCAGACCCTTGGGGTCGTCCTCATGGAACGGATGTACGAAGATGCAGCGCTTAAAGACCTCAACAGGGTCCTCTTCAAACTCGTGCGGGCTGAACCGGTAGCCACCCTCCATGCGCGAGATCAAAGGCCTTACCCAGCCCGACCCGTTTTCGACCGGAGCGATGCGGATCTTGGGGAAGCGCGTCAGCATGCCGTGGCCGATCGCCGACGAGATGGTGTCGTTGATCGCCCGGCCACCAGCGCCACAGATCGCCTGGAAACCGGAACCGCCCTCGAATGGGGTGAACTCGTCGCGGATGCCTTCCCACTCGTTGGTGTAGCGGGTGTATCCACTGTCGCTGGCATGCATGCCGACGAGGATGTCGGCGTCTTGCACGGCCTTCCAGAAGGGGTCGAACTCGGGAAGTGCGAAGCTGCGAGGGCCGCCGAAACCCGGCACCGGCGCCGGGCGGATGAGGATAACTTTCGCGCCGCGGTCGAGCACCCATTCGAGCTCTTCGATCGCCTTCTCGACGATCGGCAGGGTTATGACCGGCGTGGCGAAGATGCGGTCCTCGAAGTTGAAAGTCCAAGTCTCGTGCATCCATTCGTTCAGCGCGTGCACGACCGCGTGGGTGGCGACTGGATCGTCGCTCATCCTCTCCTCGATCAGGCTGGCGAGGGTCGGCCACATCAACGATCGATCGATGCCCAATTCGTCCATTAGCTCGACACGTGGACCGGGTTCACGAAATGCGGGTGGTGCGACTATCGCCTTACCCATGAGTTCGCGGCGGGTTTTGCCGTCGGGGTTGCCGACCTTGAAGTACTCCTCCTGCGCGCCGGGTGCCGCGACCTTGGTGAACGTCGGGTTCGGGATGTACTCGCTGATCCGCCCTTTGATCGCGATCTTTGTGCGACCATCGAGCTCGACGTAACGAACCACACCCTTGTACTCGTCGGGGAGGAACTTTGTGAGCGCTTCCTCGGTCTCGTACATGTGGTTGTCGACATCGAAGACCGGATAGTCGAGTTCATGTGACGGCATGGCTACCTCTGTTTCCCCGACGTCTCGCATCGCTGACGCGAGCGTTAGATGGACGGTGCTCCAATCGTAGCCAGTTCGACTCGGTCTCATCCAACAGGGAGTCTGAACCGTAGAGATCGAGGCGGTCGCTCATCGTCTACAAGCGGACGATCGACTTGCGCCCTCGCCTTGGTGTCCCTAGAAACGCTCACATGAAGATCGACGAGAACACCAATGCAATCGTGATCGGCGGGGGAGGAGCGATTGGACGAGGCACCGCGCTCGGGTTGGCCCGGCGTGGAGCGAAGGTGGTCATTGCAGACATCGAGCTCGACAGCGCCGAGGAAGTGGCTGCAGAACTTGTCGCGAAAGGTGGCGAGGCACTCGCGGTAAGGGTCGACGCAACCGATGAGTCATCGATCGTCGCGTTGGCAGATCGTGCCGAGGTGGCGTTCGGCGAGATCACCTTGTTGTCGAACAACGTCGGCGTGGTCGTCGTCGAGCGAGTCCTCGACGCAGACGATGCAATGTGGGGTTGGGCGATCGAGTTCAACCTGATGTCGATCGTGCGTTGCTGTCGAGTCATCGCGCCACGTATGTGCGCGCACGGACGCGCTGGACATGTTGTGAACACCGCGTCGATGGCGGGGCTGTGGGCATCCAAACCTGAGGAGGTTGGGGGTGTCAATCTCGGCTTGTACACGGCGACCAAGTACGCCGTTGTCGGCTACACCGAAACGCTGCGTGGTGAACTGGCTGATCACAACATTGGTGTCTCGGTGCTCTGTCCTGGCACGGTCGACTCCGACCTGATGGCAACGTCGCTGCGCAACCGCCCCGAACGCTACGGAGGTCCGGAGGTGATCGGGCAGACGAAAGGGATGGTGCCCCATGCGATGAGCTCAGATGAGGTCGGCGCCTACGTTCTTGCGGGTATCGAGGCGAATCGAATGCACATCCTCACACATCAGATCGGCCGCAAGTTCGTCGATCAGCGCTACGAAACCGTCACCAAGGACTTCGATTTCTATGCTGAGCTTTGAGAGGTCGGGCAGCGCGATTTCGCGGTGTCAGACACCCGGCGCAGCGCCGGTCTGGTGATGGATTCTTTGCGCTGGGTGTCTGACCCCGTCAGGGTGTTGCACCCGAGACGCTCGGCATGACTAGGCTCCGGTCATGCTGATCGCCGAAATCGGATCCACCTCATACGACGTTGTTCTGTTCCTTCATATCGTCGCGATCATCATCGCTCTAGCTCCGTTGGTCGTTGACCCGATCATCGCGATGCAGTGGGCTGACGACAAGGCATCGCTACAGAAGTTCGCCGGCACGATGGCACAGAACAACCTCAAGATTCACGGCAATGCTCTCATAGTGGCCGGGCTGTTGGGTTTTGCCTTGTCGGGCATGAGCGATGACGTCATCGAGATGAGCCAGACGTGGATGATCCTCGCTATTATCGCCTGGATAGCGATGATCGGTGTGCTTCACGGGGTGCTGATCCCTGCGGGCAAGGCGTTTGCGGCCGGTGACGATGCCGCCCAGAAGAAGCTCGCCACCATTGGACCGGTGCTGCCGCTGCTGACACTGCTGCAGGTCTACCTGATGGTCTTCAAACCCGGCCTCTAGCGCGACCCCGGTGTCAGACCAAAGGGTCGCGCTACCGCGACCCCGGTGTCAGACCAAAGGGTCGCGTCAGCGTTCGTCGATTAGCAGTGACTTGATTGAACGGCCGAGTGAGCCGCGCTCGTCGAACAACTGACCATCGGTCTGGCCTGTGCCGTGTGCCGAGGTCCGCACGACCGAACGCTGTCCGATCCAGGGCCCGGTCGGCAGTCGGTGAATGGTCACAGATAAATCGGGGTTGACCGACAGATATTTTTCGAAATCGAATAGGGCGCCTGCACTTGGGATCATGTCGGCGATCATCGTGAGTCGCTGCAAGTCGCTCGCTGTTTCGCCTTCGACAAACTCGGCGTTGAGCCGAAGCCAAGAGACGGATTCTCCGGTCGTGGTTTCCTGGCGGCGAAAGCTGAAGTTGTGAACGAAGTCGACGCGGTCATTGGTGTACTG
>JADFOM010000391.1 GCA_022562835.1 Acidobacteriota bacterium
AGGAGATCGCGTGCTCCCAGTTGGGGAGTGCTTCGGTGACACGGTGGTTGGTCGGTCTTGTGAGAATGACGCCGAGTGATGATTCCGGGGAGTGTTCAAGTACGAGAATGACGGTGCGATCGAAGTTGGCGTCGTGCAGCCCTGGCGTGGCGACCAGGAGTTGTCCGGCGATGGGTTCCGACATGGGTCCATCATGGCGCATCTCGCCCCGATGCTCACGTTCTCCTCGCTGCGGTAGCGGTCGCTAGTCTCGTGGCGATGGATACAGAGTGGGCGAACAGTGGTGCAGACGGCAGGATTCGGTGTTGGTGGCCAGGCGATGCAGCCGATTACCGGTCCTACCATGACGAGGAGTGGGGTAGGCCGTGCGTCGAGGACCTTCGGCTGTTCGAGAAGATCTGCCTCGAAGGCTTTCAGTCCGGTCTGTCTTGGCTGACCATCCTGCGAAAGCGTGAGAATTTCCGCGCGGCGTTCGCCGATTTCAACTTCGCAGAGGTCGCAGCCTTCGACGATGACGAGGTCGAGCGCTTGCTCGGCGACGCGGGGATTGTGCGTCATCGAAAGAAGATTGAGTCGACGATCAACAACGCGCGGCGAGCGATCGAGATGGTCGATGAGTGCGGGTCTTTGGCAGCCTACTTCTGGTCCTTCGAGCCGGATCCTGCTGAGACCCTCGAGGTTGAGGGATCCTCACCGATGCCTTCGAAGACGCCCACTTCGGGGCGCCTCGCGAAAGACTTACGCGCGCGTGGATGGTCGTTTGTGGGCCCGACTACCGCATACGCGTTCATGCAGGCCATGGGCTTGGTGAACGATCATGTCGACGGTTGTGAATGGGGGCCAATCTGTGCCGAGCTGCGGAAGAACATGACAATTCCGAGCGTCTAGAGTGGCGGTCATGTGCCGTAATATCACGACCCTTCGAGGCCTGGAACCCGTAGCGACCGCTGAAGAGGTGGAGGCGGCCGCACGTCAATACGTGCGCAAGGTGTCCGGCGTGCAAAAGACCAGCGATGCTACCGAAGAGGCCTTCGAACTCGCGGTGAGGGTGATCGCTGAGGCAACGGCCGACTTGTTGGATGTGTTGCCTCCTCGTCGTAACCCGCCGCCGACGCTGCCGCCCCTAAGGCGTATTGCAGCGCGGTCCTGATGCGACTCGTCGCCTATGCGAACGCGGCCGAATCGTGGATGGGATACGTCGACGGCGACGCGGTCCGTGCGCTCTGCGAGCGAGATGAATTCTATGGCGACACGGCTCGATGGCTCGAACACGAAGGCGGGGAGATCGTAGACCCAGCCGGTTTGGTGTCGTTGGTCGGCGCCTCCGCTCGTCTGTTTTGTCTTGGCCTGAACTACCAGAGCCACATCGACGAGTTCGAGGACGCGGGCCGCGGCCGGCCCGATGCCCCGAATATCTTCGGCCGTTGGACCTCGACTCTCAACGTCGATGGCGGGAGTGTTTGCGTACCGCCTGGTGAAGACGGCCTCGACTGGGAGGGTGAGCTAGCGGTCATCATGGGTGCTGCGGTTCATCGCGCGACAGAAGAAGAGGCGATGTCCGCAGTTCTCGGTTACGCCTGTTTTAACGACATCACGGCCAGAAAGTATCAACGGCGCGTGAGTCAGTTCACGCTCGGCAAGAACGTCGATGGATCGGGGCCGCTGGGACCGTGCATCGTGACTGCCGCTGCATTCGGTGACCCATACGGCAAGCATCTAGAAACGAGGCTGAACGGCGCCGTGATGCAGTCGGGGACGACCGACATGATGATCTTTCGGATCGCCGAGACGATTGCCTACATAAGTCAGGTGACCAAATTGATGCCCGGCGATGTGATTGCGACCGGCACACCTGACGGTGTCGGATGGGGACGTGACCCCGTCGTCTTGATGACCCCCGGTGATGAGGTAAGCGTCACGATCGAAGGAATCGGGACACTCACGACACATATTCGGTGAACCGAGCTGCATCATCGGGCAGAATGGATCGCCATGGACCATCTCGACAACGCAGCGCTCGACGCTGGACTCGCCCGCATACGCAGGTCACCCGGCGATGAGGGCACGCTGAGTCTGATCGTTCGGCGTCCCGCGGTGGGGGAGAGGGAAGTACTCGAGACCGGCGAACTTAGCCTCTCGGACGGACTGGTCGGCGATACATGGATGAATCGCGGTTCGAAGCGCACCGAGGACGGCACCTCACACCCCGATATGCAGCTCAACATCATGAATACGAGGGTCATCGAGTTGATCGCACAATCGCCCGAACGGTGGCCACTCGC
>JADFOM010000055.1 GCA_022562835.1 Acidobacteriota bacterium
AACGCGACGGTGTCATCGTGTTGCGAGCGGCACTCGAACCAACGTCGGTCCAGGCACTTGAAGCCTCGGTCGACAAGGCAGTCGCCGATCATTGCGTGGACCTATCCCCGCTATCGGAGAGTGTTGCAGCGGCGAGTTTTCACGCTGGCGTCGATCACTACCTCGAAGACCCAGTACTCGCTGCTTTCGCGATCGACTCACCCCTCGCTCACGCTGTGGCCTCGCTCCTCGACGTTGAACATCTCTACCTCTACGAGGACAGCATTCTTGTCAAGGATCCAGATAACGCTCCGCCTACCCAGCTACACCAGGACATCGGCTACTTCGGTATCGAAGGATCGAACATCGCCACGTCGTGGACATCGCTCGACACCGTTGACGAGCAGTCCGGGGCGGTGCAATACGTGGTCGGCTCGCATCGGTGGAACGACATTGCTCGACCGAACCTGTTCGTGAGCGACACACCGGTCGATGGTACAAAAGGCCGCACGATCTCCGAGATCATGGCCGACCATCCCGACGCCGAGATCGTGTCGTTCGAGACCGAGCCAGGAGACGTGATCGTGCATCATGCCCGCACGATCCACGGTGCGTACCCGAATTGTTCGCCGCGGCGGCGAAGGGCTCTGTCGGTGCGCTATTGCGGCGGCGACTCGGTGATCTGTCGTCGAGCTGGGACCGAACCGAAGTCGCGTCATGCATCCCTCAAGGAGGGTTCGACGGTCTGCGAGCCGTCGTTCCCCTTGGCGGCAAGCCGCAGCGCTACACCGGACCCGTCCACGACTTCTACCTGAGACGAGCGTCACCAGTAGAGTCTGTTGGTTCGATAGCTGTGCTACGGGCCGGAGAGGGAAAACAAACGACCATGGAACACTTCGATGTGCTCATCATCGGGGCCGGCATTTCCGGCATCGGCGCTGGCTATCACCTCCAGACCAAGTGTCCCGATCGCACTTACGCGATCCTTGAGGGCCGCGACGACCTCGGTGGCACCTGGGATCTGTTCCGCTACCCCGGCATTCGCTCAGACAGCGACATGCACACTCTCGGCTATGAGTTCAAGCCGTGGAAAGCCGACAAGGCAATCGCTGACGGACCTGCGATTCTCGAGTATCTGCGCGAGACCGCTGAGGAGAACAGCATCGCCCGTCACATCCGTTTCAAACAGCTGGCGAGCCTTGCAGAGTGGTCGAGCGATGACGCCCGCTGGATCGTTCATGCCCGACGCTCCGACACCGACGAAGACCTCACCTACACATGCAACTTTTTGTTCATGTGTTCGGGTTACTACAGCTACAAGGGCGGCCACAGCCCTGATTTCCCCAACAGCTCAACCTTTGGCGGCCAGATCATCCATCCCCAAGAGTGGCCAGAGGATCTCGACTACGCGGTCAAACGGGTCGTCGTTATCGGGTCGGGCGCCACCGCCATGACGCTGGTGCCTGCAATGGCTGAGACCGCAGAACACATCACGATGTTGCAGCGCTCCCCCACCTATGTGGTGTCGATGCCCGACCACGATGTCATCGCCAACGCCCTGCGCAAAGTGTTGCCCGACAAGCTCGCCTACAACATCACGCGATGGAAGAACGTCACGCTGGGCAACCTCTTCTATGGCCGGACTCGGACCCACCCAGAAGGCGTCAAGGCCAAGCTGCTCGACCGGGTGCGCAAGGAACTCGGCGATGACTACGACGTCGAGAAACACTTCACGCCCAGCTACAACCCGTGGGACCAACGCCTTTGCCTCGTTCCCAACAGCGACCTGTTCAAGGCGATCCGTTCGGGTGCGGCTTCGGTGGTTACCGACGAGATCGACACATTCACCGAAACCGGGATCCGCACCCTCGACGGCACCGAACTCGAAGCCGACATCATCGTGACAGCGACCGGCCTAGAGCTTGTCACCCTCGGCGAGATGGAATTCGTGGTCGACGGCGACCAAGTCGACTTCTCAAAGACCTGGACCTACAAGGGGTTCGCCTATTCCGACATACCGAACCTCGCCTCGTGTTTCGGCTACGTAAATGCGTCCTGGACACTGCGAGTCGACCTCATCTGTAAGTGCGTCTGCGGGTTGCTCAACAAGATGGACGAGACCTCCACGGTGCAATGCACCCCTCGGCTGCGACCATCGGACGCCAATATGGCGCCGCGCCCCTACATCGATGACTTCTCAGCTGGCTATATCCAGCGGGTTCTGCCCCTGCTACCAATGCAAGGTGACCGAGCGCCGTGGGTTAACACGCAGAGCTACGCGAAGGACAAGACGCTGCTGGGCAAGAACCCAGTGGACGATGGAGTGATGACGTTCACAAACCCTGTGGCCGCCCCCACCGACCTGGTATCCGCTCGCTCGACCTGATCGACCGCGGCCTCCTCTGCCCGCCGTCTCCGAATATTTGGTCGTCTACTCACCTGTGAGGTGGGTAGACGACCACAGAAATCTAAAAATCCACCGGGGTGCCGACAATCGAGCGCCACTAGCCTCAGGCGATATGAGCGACACCAGTACCCCGTCGACAACCATCCCAGCCATGATCGATGCCTGCGTCGCAAGGTTCGGTGACGATGAAGGTCTCGTCGACGGCGACATCCGTTGGACCTTCGCAGAACTGCGCGGCCAGATCCACACAGCCGCCAAGGCACTGATCGCAGGCGGCATCCACAAGGGTGACAGGGTCGCGATCTGGGCGCCGAACATCGCTGAGTTCGTGGTCGCCGCACTAGGCATCCACTGCGCAGGAGCGATCCTGGTGCCAATCAACACGCGCTTCAAGGGTCGCGAGGCCGGCTATACGCTCGACAAGTCCGGCGCCGACCTGTTGTTCACGGTTTCGGACTTTCTCGACAATGACTACGTCGCGTTGCTCGACGAGGCGGAAGTGACCGTCGCGACCACCGTTGTGTTGCGCGGCGATGTCCGCGACGGCTGTGTCGGGTTCAACGATTTCTTGTCCGCTGCAGACAGCGTGGACGACGACGCTCTGGCCGACCGGATGGCGTCGGTGCGCGGTGAAGACCTCTGCCACATCATGTTCACTTCCGGTACGACAGGGCTTCCCAAAGGGGCGCGGCTGCGTCACGACGCAACCTGTCGCGGCTACAACGATTGGGCGGACATCGTCGGCCTGCGCGCCGGAGACCGCTACCTCATCGTCAACCCGTTCTTTCACAGTTTCGGCATGAACGCCGGCATCCTCGCGTGCCTAATGAAGGGTGCAACGATCGTTCCTCAGGCACTGTTTGACGTGCCAGCGGTGATGAAACAGGTGCCAGCCGAACGCATCTCAGTACTGCCCGGACCGCCGGCCATCTACCAGACGATCCTCAATCATCCCGACCTAGCCGACTTCGATATGTCGACCCTGCGACTCGCCGTCACCGGCGCCGCTCCCGTGCCCGTACCGATGATCCACGCAATGCGCCAGAAGCTCGGCTTCGAAAACATCATCACCGCCTACGGGTTGACCGAAACGCATGGCCTCGTCAGCGCCTGCCGCGCGGATGACTCGCCCGAGACGATCTCGACCACCTCCGGTAGAGCCATGCCCGACATAGAGGTGCTCATCGTCGACGCCAACGGCCAGGAGGTACAACGCGGTCAACCCGGCGAGATCGTTGTAAAGGGTTATCTAGTCATGGACGGCTACTTCGAAGACCCGGACAACACGGCAGAGGCCATCGACGCCGACGGCTGGCTGCACACGGGCGACATCGGGGTCATGGACGCCGACGGCTACATAGACATCACCGACCGGCTCAAGGACATGTTCATCGTCGGCGGATTCAACGCCTACCCCGCCGAGATCGAAAACCTGCTGTCGTCGCATCCCGACATTGCGCAGGTTGCGGTCATCGGCATCCCCGACGAAAGAATGGGCGAGGTCGGGATGGCCTTTGTTGTCGCGGCCGATGGCACAACGCCGGAGCCGGACGCGATCATCGCCTGGGCACGCGAGGAAATGGCCAACTACAAGGTCCCCCGGCGTGTACAAGTCATCGACGCGCTCCCGCTCAACGCTTCCAACAAGGTGCTCAAGACCGAATTGCGTACGCTCGCTACCTGAACAGGTTTCTTTCGCTACCGCGTATCGGTGTCAGACACCGAGCGCGCCGTGTGCTCGGTGTCTGACACCGAGTTTTACGATCAGGCGTGGACGTCCACGACGACACGCCCTCGGACGGCACCGTCGAGGATCCTCTCAGCAACGCTGGGAACCTCGTCCAACGCGACCTCCGACGTGATCTCGTCCAAAGCGCCCCCGGGAAGATCAGTGCCGAGTCGCTGCCAACACAGTTCCCGGCGCGCCAACGGCACAGAGACACTGTTGACCCCGGCGAGGGTGACACCACGAAGAATGAACGGCGCAACCGACGTCGCCAGATCCATACCTTGCGCCAGCCCACACGCCGCAACACACCCGTTGTCAAGGGTTGCGGCGAGAACATTCGCGAGGGTGTGAGAGCCGACCGCGTCGACCGCTCCAGCCCAACGGCCCTTGACGAGGGGGCGCTTCGACGGCTCGGATAACTCCGCACGGTCGATGATCTCTGCCGCACCCAATCCACGCAGATAGTCGGCCTCGGCGCTACGGCCGGTCGACGCATGTACCTCGTAACCCAGCGACGACAAAATCGCGACCGCGGTCGAACCTACTCCCCCGGCTGCACCGGTCACCACGACCGGGCCCGACGCAGGTACGACACCATGTTCTTCGAGCGCCAGCACGCACAACATCGCCGTGTAGCCCGCGGTGCCTATCGCCATTGCGGTGCGGGTAGAAATTGCATCGGGCAGGCCGACCAGCCATTCGGCGTTGACTCGAGCGCGCTGGGAGAGTCCGCCCCAATGCGATTCGCCGACGCCCCAGCCGTTCAGCACTACACGGTCTCCAACCGCGACGGTGTTGGTGTCGGTCGACACGACAACGCCGGCTAAATCGATACCCGGCACCATCGGCCAATCACGCACGATTGGACTGCGGTTCGTGATTGCCAAGCCGTCCTTGAAGTTGACCGTCGAGTACTCGACGTCGACAACGGTGTCGCCCTCGGGCAAGTCATCGTCGCCTAACTCTGCGATCTCCCAGGCGGGAGGCGCGTCGCCAGGCTCGGATAAGAGCAACGCCTTGAAAGTAGTACCGCTCATATCAAACGCTCCTTGTCACCGTGTCCATGTCGGTCGTTTCCAAAACACCGTTCTTGTACAACTCTTCAATCTCGGCTTCTGACAATCCGAGCTCCGCGCAGACCTCGTCGGTGTGCTCGCCGAGCATCGGCGCCTGGAAGATGATCGCATCGGTCATCGCCTCGCTGTGAAAACCCTGACCCTCAAGGCTCATCGTTCCGACGCCCTGTTGTTGGATCTCACGACAATAGTTCCGGGCAATAAAATGCGGATCACGCAACTGGTCTGAACCGGTCAACATCGGCAGTGCCGCAACGCCTCGTGACTGGAGTCGCTTCATCAGGTCATATCGGTCGTGTTGAGCCGTCCACTCAGCCACCAACGAAGCCAGCTCGTCACGAGCGGCAAGTCGACCTTCCGCCGAGGCAAAGGCGGACGACTCCGCCCATTCGGGTGAACCCATCTCTTCGACCAGCGCAGACCACTGTTCGTCGCCAACGACCGTGAGCGCCAACCACTTGTCGTTTCCCTCACACGGGAACACGCCCCACGGTGCGCCTCGATCATTGTGGTTGCCGAGCGGTTGGGCCGAACCCGGCGCGATTCCCTCCCTGAAGAAGATGTCACCCAGGAGCGCAATTGACGATTCCACCTGAGCGATCTCGACGTGGGTTCCACGACCAAATCGTTCGCGGGATAGCAATCCGGCCATGACCGCAACCGCTCCAACTCGCCCAACGAGGTGATCGGGGTAGATCGACGTGTTACCGGCAGGACCGTCGTAGTCGGTGTAGTTCCAGAGATGGATCATTCCCGACACCGGCTGGGTATTGGGGCCATACCCGATCCACTCTTTCCACGCGCCATAAGAGCCGAGCAACTGCGACGAGATCATCACGATGTTCTCGTTGACCGCCGACAGGTCGTCGTACCCGAGGTCGAGCGAGTCCATGGTTCCCGTGGAGTTGTTCTCGATTACGACATCGGACGACTCGACGAACCTCAAAAGCAGCTCATGGCCCTGCGGTTCTTTGGCATTGACGCCGAGGCTGCGTTTCGACCGACTCGAAGACGCAAAGCTCGACGACATTTCGCTGCCCATCACCCCGCGGATGAAGTCGGGGTAGGTGCGCGATTCGATCTTGACCACATCGGCTCCGTACTCGCCGAGCAGTCGACCGATCTCGACACCGACGCCACCGTGCCCAAAATCGCATACGCGCAAGCCCTCAAGGGGTACGGCCTTGAGCGGTCGCTCGCCGCTAGGTGCTGGTTGTGGGTCGCCAAGATCGCCAAATACCTCGTCGGTATGTTCACCCACCTCGGGTGACCGTGTCCGGTAGCCCTGTCGCTTCCCGTCGAAGTCGAAGAATCCAGACGAGATCGGGCCACGCAGGTTTCTAGTTAGCTCGCCGTCGACGAAGGTGCCTCGCGAAACGAAATGTTCGTTGGCCAATACCTCGGCAGGTGTCAACACCGGCGTGCAGACAATGCCGCGACGCTGCGCTTCGGCAGCTAGGTCCTCCATTTCCATCTCGGCGAAATGTGCTTCGAACAAAGGGTTGAGAACGGCCTCAGCTATACCTAGCCGGCCGACGAAACCATCGAGTTCGGGATCCTGGAGATAATCCGGTTCCCCGAGCCAAGCACGCATCGCATGCCACTGACGAGGGCTGAGAATGATGAGGCGGACATAGCCACCCTTGCACTTAAAGATCGTGTATATCGGACCGGCACCCATGCGGGTTTCGGTCGGTTCAGTGCCGAGGTGCACCTGCGTGCTGGCGTTCGAGAACGACCAGTCCGTGGTCTGCGCGACGGCCTCGTTGATCGAGATATCGAGGGCTTGGCCGAACCCGCTCGACCGTCGTTGCCACAACGCCAACAGAAGAGCGTAGGCGGCATGAACGTCACCACAGTCATGGGCGAAGGTGCCCGGCGGAAACAGTGGCTCGCGTTCGGCAACACCCGCCTTGAACACTGCGCCCGCAACAGCGGCAAGGGCCGCATCGGTCGAGATGAACTCGGCGTATGGACCATCCTGACCAAACGAGGTGATCGACGCGATGACCAGGTGCGGATGTGCCGATTCGAGCGAAGCCGGATCGAGCCCGGCGGGATGTGATTTGGGCTGATGAGACTCGATCAGAGCGTCTGCGGTTGCGAGTAGCTCGTGCAGGCGTTGACGATCAGCCTCAACGTCTAGATCGAGCGCGACGCTGGCCTTGTTGGTGTTACGAAACGCGAACCACAGCGACACGTCTCCAGCGAGCGGCGGCTCGTTGCGCGTTGGGGCACCGCCGGGTGGCTCGATGATGATGACCTCGGCGCCAAGGTCTGCCAAGATCCGTCCCGCCATAGAGCCGAACTGTCCGGCGATCTCGACGATCCGTAGACCCTTGAGCGGATCCGTTCGCTGTTCGACCACTGCGCACCCCATGTCTCGTTCCGTGTCGATTGCTGCGTTGCATCATTGCGCCCAACACCGCCGGATGCGTATTCGAGATCGCTCGGTGTTGGTTCAGACCAGGTTCGATCGCAGAAGCATCCAATCGGGTTCGCTGCGTACCGAAGCCAGATCCGGGTCGTTGTCAAGGTCGGACACGGAGTTCCAGCCCATCTCAGAAGCCCGTTGCAGATACCCCACCGCCTCGCGGGTGCGGCCGGCGCGAGCCATCGAACACGCAACGTTGTACCAGGTCAGCGCCTCGGCATCCGGGTGGGTTCGTACCATCAACTCGCCGACAGCAGCGGCGGGCGCGTAGCTCCGGTCGTGGTGTAGACGTAGATGAGCGTCACGCAACACACCGAGCCGTCGGGCCTCCTCAGGCGCAGCTGCGAGCAGGGCGGGCACCTCGTCGGCTCGGCGCGCCGCAAGAAATCCGTGTACCGCGCATCGCACCGACAGAGCATCGCCTGCGGTCATTACCTCGCGGGAAAGACTTGTCAGGGCGTCGCGGTGACCGCCATATACATCGATCAGATCATGCAGAGGCGGCGGCACCGCCGAGGGCAACTCGTCGGCGAACCGACGTGCGGCTGCCACGTCGCCACGGCTCAAATGGAACTCGACCACAACGGTCCCCAACCCGACCTGGCGAGCTCGGTCGGTGTCGACCTTGGCCGCAGCGGCAACCTCGTCGGCAGCGGCGGCATCGCCGCTGCGCATGCGCGTAAGGGCTTCGTCCAGTTCCATCGAAAGGTCGCCGTCGTCACTCCTGCGCAGTGTCGGGACGTTGGTAATCACCAGCATCGCCAGCATCACAGCGAACAACTCGTGCCCGGCCCTGTACAACCAGAACCCCGCGATCGATCCTAGAACGACCGAGACGATCGCGGCGGTTCGGCGCCGCTTTGACGGGCTTCCTGGCAGCAGCTGCTCGAGCACATGTCCACCATCGAGCGGGAGCACGGGCGCCAAATTGATAAGACCCCAACCGATGTTGACCCCGATCGCCATGCGTAGCGCGTAGTCCATGAGGGTATTGGGCACGGGATCGCCAAATATCGACTGGCCCATCAACACCAACAGCCCAAGGCACGCACCCGCTAGGGGTCCGGCCATCGCCACACCGATGGCCTCGAGTCTGGTTGGTTGTTCAGGCGGTCGGTAAGCGGTGTACCCACCGAGACCGTTGATGACGATCGATGGTTCGGCGCCGAGACTGCGAGCCGCGAATGCGTGGCCGAGCTCGTGTACCAAGACCGATACCGCGATGACGATCATCAAGACCAACACGAAGGTCGGCCCGTCGGGCGAGCTCAGCGCGAATAGCAGGGCGATCATGAAAAACGACCAATCGATCCGCACCGGAAACCCGAGCACCGAGAACCGAAGTCCTTGACCACCCGAAGCCGCGCTGGCAGACGTCATCGCTTCATCCCAGCTCATTGCCGAGGATAGAGACAAACGAGACCATCTCGCCGGGGTAGCCGCCGAGATTATGCACAAGCCCGAGATGCGGGTCGTCGATCTGACGATCCGGTCCGGCCTCGTTTCGCAACTGCAGCCACAGCTCGTAGTGCATCCGCAGGCCCGACGCACCGACGGGGTGGCCGAACGCCTTCAATCCGCCGTCGGGATTGACAGGAAGGTCGCCGTCGAGCGCGAACGCGCCGTCAAGCACCTCCTGCCATGCGGTGCCGCGCTCGGAGAAGCCGAGATCTTCCATCAGTACAAGTTCGGTCGGAGTAAAGCAGTCGTGAACCTCTGCGAGATCGAGTTCAGTGCGTGGGTCGGTGATGCCCGCTTGGCGGTAGGCGTCATCCGCGGCGAACTTGCATTCCGGCAGCGTCGTGAAGTCATAGTCGGGATCGATCAATCCGCTCCCGGTACCGGCGACAAACGCCAGCGCCTTCACATATAACGGCGTTTCGGTGTAGCGATGAGCGTCCTCAGCGCGGACGACGATCGCCGCTGCAGCACCGTCAGCGACACCAGCGCAGTCGAAGACGCTTAGCTGTCCGGCCACCGCGGCCATCTCGCAGATCCGCTCGGCCGACACCTCCCGACGGAACTGAGCGAGTGGATTACGTGCGCCGTTGTAGTGGTTCTTCTCCGCAATCTTGGCGACAACGTAGCGGAGCTTGTCCGGATCGACGCCGTAACGCTGCGAATACGCCGGCAGGATCAGGCTGAACATGGCCGCGGCGGTGAGGGTACGGCCGGTGCCGTCGCTCGGTATCGGAAAAGCATTGAGGCCCTGATATCCGCTGTCCTTGACCTTCTCGACACCCACCGCCATCGCTGTGTCGTAAGCCCCAGACGCCACGGCGTAACAAGCCTGTCTCAGAGCCTCCGACCCAGTCGCGCAATAGTTCTCCACGCGGGTCACCGGCTTGGCTTCGATCTTGAGTGGAAATGAAAGGGTGTTGCCCGACATTCCGGACTGCGCTGTGCCCAACCAGAACGCATCGATGTCGTCCTGGGCAACGCCGGCCGAGTCGTAGGTCTGTGTGGCGACCTCGACAAGCATCTCACCGACACCTTTGTCGTAGTGCTCCTTGAAGGGCAGACACCCCATACCGATGATCGCGACCTGGTCACGGATTCCGTGTGATGCCATCAGGCGCCTGCCTCTGCGATCTTGGCGGAGTCACTGCTAGCTGTTCGCACAGGGCGTGCCTTCCAAAAGTAATTGTGCAAACCATCGGCAGTTCCCAGCTTACGGAATACCATTTCAACCTCGTCACCAATGGCGACGTCGCCGACATCGACATCGACAAGGCGACGCGGGCGATGTTCGAATACGACCTGGAGGGCACGGCGGAGATCCTCTTCGCCGACACGGTCGAGCGCAGGGAATACGAGAACGCGCTGCCGCAGCGCTCGGGAACCTGAGCTCCTTGGCAGGGACTCGACCCAGATAGGTCGCAGCGGCGGCCAGTGCGGCCGGCGTCTCTTAGGCGTCTCCGTCAGCTGTCACCGCGTTTGACGGGCCCGCCTGACGGCGGCGCAGCCACTGCCACTGGAAATACACCATGGCCAGGGGCAGTATCTGCTTCAGCGCCAGCACACTGAACGAGCCGTAGAACTTCACCATCACGAACCAGAGGCTGAAGCTCTCCCACAGGTCGTAGTGCTGCGGCTGCAGGGCGGTGAGCAGGCGGCTCTCTACGACCATGGCTAGATCGGCGATGTGGAACAGGTAGAGAACGGGCAGGCCGATGGAGAGGAAGACGGCTCTGTCCCTCAGGCTGGTATCGGGCAGAGCCGTGATACAGGTCAGGTAGAGAACGACATTGTATGAAACGAGCTGAAAGGAGACCTGCTCGGTGGCCGAGGTCTGGGTCGTCTGCCATTGCACATACGGATAGAAATCGGCGAAGTTGACGACGGCGCCGTGCGGCTCGATCAGATTGAGGAAGAACTGGGTCGGCGGCACGACCAGGCCCGCGTACAGCGGCATGACGGGCGTCACCGCCAGGTTCCACAGCAGGAAGGCGAAGAACAGGAGGAGGGCGAAACGCCAGTCCAGCCGTCTCAACGAGCCGTCTGAATTCGGTGGATGTGGTGCACCCAGCAGACCAGTACGAAGATGACCATGAAGCCCTGGGCGATCTGATAGTGGAAGAAGTCGATGTGGGCGGGGTGCTCCACCATGACATACAACAGCAGCAGCACGCGAAACAGATTCAGCGCATACAGAAAAGGCAGGTAGAGGGCCAGGGCAATCAGCCGGCTGCGCCAGGTCGC
>JADFOM010000056.1 GCA_022562835.1 Acidobacteriota bacterium
ACTGCGTGACGATGCCACTTAGGTACGCGCCGACCATGGAGCCACCGAGCCGACTTCGAAGCACTCTGT
Organism: Acidobacteriota bacterium; assembly: GCA_022562835.1. GTDB lineage: Bacteria > Actinomycetota > Acidimicrobiia > Acidimicrobiales > SHLQ01 > JADFOM01. The sequence goes on from JADFOM010000056.1 coordinate 70, forward strand.
GCATCCGGTCTGTGTCGGCGTCATCAATGTCAACGTCAAGACGAACACGACGACGGCTTTAGAGACCACGACCAGTCAACCTCCCGAAGACACGTCGAAGCGGAGGCCTCCACCCGTGGCGACCTCGGTGAAATCACAAACCACCGTTCTGGTAACTGCGCCGCCGTCGTCCACCTCCGAGCCGCCGGGCACCACACCACCGGCCCCCACGGTTGTCGCAACCCCCCGGTTCACCGGCTGAGCGAACTACGAAGTGGGCGCGGAGTCGGGCATTGCGCCCGTCTCGCGCTGGAGCCGAGTGAACGCACCACAATGCTCGCCAGTAGGATCGGGCCGCATCGGTCATTGGTATTTGGTCGCCGACACGATGCTCGTACCAGTGATCGATCGAAAGGCGAATCGTGCCTGCAACCGTCGTCGTCGGAACCCAGTGGGGTGACGAAGGAAAAGGGAAGTTCACCGACCTTGTCGCCAAGGAAATGCACATGGTCGTGCGTTATCAGGGAGGTCACAACGCAGGCCACACAATTGTCGTCGACGACAATTCCTTCGCGTTGCAACTGATCCCTAGTGGAGTGCTCTATGACCACATAACTCCGGTGATCGGCAACGGTGTCGTCATCGATCCGCAGGTGCTGATCGATGAGATGGACATGCTCGAGGCACGTGGCGTCGACACCAGTCGCATCAAGGTCAGCGGCAACGCCCATCTCATCTTCCCCTACCACCAGCTCCTCGACGCACTCCACGAGCGCTACCTCGGGAAAAACCAATTGGGGACAACTAAGCGGGGCATCGGTCCCGCGTACGCTGACAAGGCCATGCGCGTAGGCATCAGGGTTCAGGACCTCCTCGACCCAAAGATCTTCGCGCAAAAGCTCGATGTCGTCTTGGCGCAGACCAACAAGGTGTTGGCGAAGGTGTACAACCGGCTGCCAGTCGATGCCGATGAGATCCGTGAGAAATATCTCGAGCTCTGCGAGACGAGGTTGAAGCCACATATTGCCGACACGATTGGTCTGGTCCATGATGCGCTCGATGCAGGCCAACACGTCCTGTTCGAGGGCGCCCAAGCGACCTTTCTAGATCTCGACTACGGCACTTATCCGTTTGTCACATCGTCGAATCCGACCGCTGGTGGGGCGTGCACCGGTGCTGGGGTCGGCCCTCGCGATATCGATCGGGTCATGGGCATCGCCAAGGCGTACGTCACCCGCGTCGGCGCCGGTCCATTCCCCACGGAACTGCACGATGCGACTGGCGATCATTTGGTCGATGTGGGTCACGAGTACGGGACCAACACCGGTCGCCGACGTCGTACAGGATGGTTCGACACCGTGATGCTGCGATATGCAGCAAGAACAAATTCACTGTCGGAAATTGCGTTGACCAAGCTCGACGTGCTCGATGGGCTCGATGAGATCAAGGTCTGCGTGGCATATGAGCACGAGGGAACCCGCGTGGAGCACTATCCCTATCATCAGTCAGTTCTGCATCAAGTCACACCGATCTACGAGACATTGCCGGGCTGGCAAACCCCGATCGAGCAGGTAACTGAGCGCAGCGACCTCCCGCCTGCGGCGCGTGACTACGTGGAGTTCATCGAACGGAAGGTCGGCGTTCCCGTGTCATTGGTCGGTGTCGGTCCGGGTCGTGATCAGTTCGTGCATTTCGGTGTCTGATCACGCATGCTGCCCTCGGTGGCCAGGCAGTAGTACGCGCGGATTCGCTAGTTGCGGATCGCGGCCGTTCAGGCCCGCGACACCTCTGTTTTGACCCACCGGACACCCGTAACATCTTGTTGCATCCCCTCAACGACCTCGCGCTGTTCACGTTCGCGCCGTTTGCGCTCGCGTCTTGAGATTGCCCTGATGTTCGAGCGTCGGACGCCAGCGGCTACCAGCGCACACCCGACACAGATTGCCTTGCGATTCCCGAAGGGCCAGACGATGCACGAGTTGCAGGCCTCGGCGCCACAATGCGAGCAGACACCGCTGGCAGATTCGAACGGGTGTGTGTCGCAGTGACCGGTAATCTGTTCTGGCATCTCACTCTCCTGACTCACGGATTGCATCACAGGTATGTCGGTTACGTATCGGACTTCATCCACCTTCTCTTGACCCAACCGGGCCAAACGACTTAGCACAAGGGGCCTCCATGACCACTTCGGTTCTCGCAACTCGCTACGCCAGCGATGAGATGGTGCAGCTGTGGTCGCCCGAAAACCGGGTAGTTGTAGAACGCGAGCTGTGGGTCGCTGTTCTCGAGGCGCAACGCGACCTTGGTCTCGACGTCGACGCCCAAGTTGTAGAGGACTACCGGGCGGTGATCGGCGAGGTCGACCTGGACTCGATTGCACGCCGCGAGCGCGAGACCCGCCACGATGTAAAGGCTCGCATCGAGGAATTCTGTGCCCTAGCCGGCCACGAAGCGATCCACCGAGGCATGACCAGTCGCGACTTGACAGAGAACGTCGAACAGCTATTGATCCGCGAGTCTCTCGAGCTCATTCGCGACCGCGCTGTCGCCGCACTAGCGGGTCTCGCTGCACATGCGCTCGAGAACGCTACGGTCGCGCTGACCGGGCGCTCGCACAACGTTGCCGCCCAGGTAACGACGCTCGGCAAGCGATTTGCAAGCGCCGGTGAAGAGTTGTTGTTGGCGTTCGAGCGTCTCGAAGAAACGATTGAGCGTTATCCAATGCGTGGCCTGAAGGGACCGGTTGGGACCCAGCAGGATCAGCTCGACCTGTTCGGTGGTGATGCGTCGAGTGTTGATGAACTCGAACGACGGATCGCGAGTCATCTCGGGTTCACGAATGTGCTTGGCTCAGTGGGCCAGGTCTATCCGCGTTCGCTCGATTTCGAGGTGGTGTCGGCTTTGCTCCAACTTGCGTCGGGCCCCGCGAACCTCGCGACGACCCTTCGCCTGATGGCCGGTCACGAATTGGTCACCGAGGGTTTCAAGCCCGGCCAGGTGGGGTCCTCCGCGATGCCACACAAGATGAACAGTCGATCGTGTGAGCGTGTCAACGGGTTCGTCGACATTCTGCGGGGCCATGTGACGATGAGTGCCGCCTTGGTTGGATCACAGTGGAACGAGGGCGATGTGTCGTGTTCGGTCGTGCGCAGGGTGGTTCTACCGGACGCGTTCTACACGATTGATGGCCTGATCGAGACGTTCTTGACCATCCTCAACGAGCTCGGAGCGTACCGCAGCGTGATCCACCGTGAGCTCCGCCGCTACCTGCCGTTCTTGTCGACTACACGAGTGCTGAATGCAGCGGTGGAGGCTGGCCTTGGACGGGAGGAAGCCCATGAGATCATCAAGGAGCATTCGGTCTCGGTGGCCCTGGCAATGCGGACGACTCGTACGGATAACAACGACCTCGTCGAACGGCTCGGCCGAGACGAACGTCTGCCGCTCAACGCGGACGAGCTCGAACGGATCATCTCAGACCCGCTCAAGTTCGCCGGCACGGCACAGGCACAGGTCGAGCAATTTGTCGCCACAGTCGCCGCTCTCTCGGAGCGTCATCGCGAGGCCTCGCGTTATCGCCCTTCACCGATTCTCTAGAACCGATGGACTGAAGCGCTCCGTTGCATCGCGTCCAGCGAGAGGCTGCAGCGGCGTGTTGGTCTGACGGCGTTCGCTAGCCGCCGCGTTTCACACCGGCGCGGGTCAGGATCTCCGCTGGGACGCCGACGGTCCGCCATGCCTCGTAGGTCACGTTTCGTCGTTTGGAGAAATCAGCGGCGACGTCAACGAATGCTGCCTCAACATCGGAGAAGTCTGTCGCGGCGGTCATCTTCGACAGCTCGGCCTCGAGGTCCATTCGTTCCTGAACTTTGAGGACGCGCTGAAGTGGGTCGAGAGTGTCGATCGTGTCATCGATCGTCTGAATATTCTTTCGAACCGTGTCGGCGGTGCGCTTGCGGCCCCGCTTCGGCTTGTTCGCCTCCAAGACCTCGAGGTAAGCGCGCACGGTATTGCCCTGACGTCGTCCTACCGCCAATGCTTCGCGGTGCTCGTCTGTCATTGTTCGCTTTTCAGCCACCCTGGTATGCCCCTTAGTTGTCGCCATCAAGCGATGAAACAATACCTACTTTGAGCAATCATATTCCTTCGAATGCTCCATGGATTGCCGGTGGTCGGTGTTTCTGACGGTCCGCGATCGCGCTCATTGTTGGTGCGCCGATAAGATCGCGCCTCGTGTCTACTCCGACTGCGGCCTATTCGATCAGTGTGCACGTAGCGCTCGACAACAAGCCTGGCGTCCTCGGACATCTTTCGCTGAAGATCGGCGACGCCGGCGGCAATATCGCGGCGATCGGTGGCTTCGACGCCAAGGGCCAACCCGAGATCATCGAACACATCGTTGTGAAGTGTCGCGACGAGGAGCATGCGACCAAAATCGCAGGCCTGATGGCCGATGTTGATGGGGTCGAGGTGCTCGAGTGGCACGACCGGACCTTCCGGATGCACGAGGGCGGCAAGATCGAGGTGCTCCCACTGTGTTCGGTAGGCGACGCCGATGATCTCGCGATGGCGTACACCCCGGGTGTTGCTCGGGTGTGCATGGCGATCCACGACGATCCGGCGAAGTCACACAAGTACACGATCCGCCGCAATACCGTGGCCATCGTCTCAGACGGCACCGCTGTGCTGGGCCTCGGCGACATCGGACCCGAGGCAGCGATGCCTGTGATGGAGGGAAAGGCGCTCCTGTTCAAGGAGTTCGCCGGCGTGGACGGCTTTCCCATATGCCTCGATGTGAACAGCACCGAGGAGCTGATCGAAACGGTTGTGCGTCTCGCACCTACCTTCGGGGGCATCAACCTCGAGGACATCGCAGCGCCGGCAGCATTCGAGGTGGAGGAGGCGCTCAAGAAACGTCTCGACATACCGGTCTTTCATGACGACCAGCACGGCACCGCGGTAGTCACCCTTGCAGCATTGCGCAACGCGTTGATTCTGCTGGACAAGCAGATGCCCAACCTCCGCATCGTCATCGCGGGTATGGGCGCGGCCGGGGTCGCGATCGGCAAGATCCTGATCGGTGCCGGTGTAGGCGAGATCATCGGGGTCGACCGACAAGGCGCTTTGTTCAGTGGTCGGGACAACCTGAATTTCGCCAAGGAGTGGTTCGCGGATAACACGAACCCCAATCGGGAGGATGGAACTCTCGGAGAGGTCATGGCGGGCAGCGATGTTTTCATCGGCGTGAGCGGTCCCGGTCTGGTCACCGCGGCAGACCTTCGAACGATGGCGGCTGATCCAATCGTGTTCGCGATGGCCAATCCAGATCCGGAGATCCGTCCCGAGGACGCCGATGGCCTAGCCGCGGTCATGGCGACGGGGCGAAGCGATTATCCGAACCAGATCAACAATGTGCTGGCGTTCCCCGGCATCTTCCGTGGTGCCCTCGATGTCGGCGCGACCGACGTGACCGAGAATATGAAGCTCGCGGCCGCGACGGCGATCGCCGAGAGTATCGACCCGAGCGAGCTTCGGGCCGACTTCATCGTCCCTTCGGTGTTCGATAAATCGGTACCCCTTAAGGTTGCTGCTGCTGTGGCGCAAGCTGCTGTCGCCGACGGCGTCACCCCCGTCTGACGATGCGCCGGAAGAGAGCGCGATGCGATCGAGAAAACTCGGTCGACTACCCTCAACCGAATTGTCGATTGAACCGCCAAGCCGAGTGGTGAGGTAACGCGATGGATTTTGATTTCTCTGACGAACAGAAGGAGTTCCGGGCTGAGGTCGAGGCGTTCCTCGACGCGAACGATGACCCAGAGATCTTCGACCCGACACGCGAAAACATGGCCCAGATCGTCGACACGCCTAAGCGGCGAATGTTGATGAAGAAGATGGGCGATCGAGGTTGGCTTGGAATGACCTGGCCGAAGGAGTACGGAGGGGGCGAGGGCGAAGGTATCTACGAGTACATTCTCAACGAGGCTCTCGCAGCGCGCGGGGGACCACAGATTGGTAAGGGCGTCGGCATCATTGGCAAGACGCTAATTGCGCACGGTTCGGAATTCCTCAAGGAGGAGTTCCTGCCGAAAATTCTTGAGAACGAGGTCGAGTTCGCGGTCGGCTACAGCGAACCTGATGCCGGCTCGGACGCTGCCGCGATGAAGCTGAAGGCGACACCGACCGATGGTGGTTGGATTCTCAATGGACAGAAGACCTGGACGACCTCGGCACACTTCGCCGAGTGGTACTGGGTGGGAGCTCGCACCGACCCCGATGCAGCCAAACACTACGGCATCACGTTGTTTCTGGTTCCGATGGACCATCCCGATATCACCGTGCAGGGCATCTGGACGATGGGCGACGAGCGCACCAACGATGTTTTCTTCGACGATGTATTCGTCCCCGAGGAGTACGTCGTTGGGGAACTCAACCACGGGTTTCAGTACATCTCCCAGGCACTCGACCTCGAGCGGTTCACAATGTTCACGTTCTCGCCGATCAAGCAACGCCTAAATCTACTGCTAGACCACATCCGCACGACCAAGCGCGACGGTCAACCGCTCAAGGAGGACCCCAAGGTGCGAGCCAAGGTGGCCAAGCTGGCGACCGATGCAGAGGTAGCACGCTGCATGGGTCTACGCGTCGTCGATGCGTCGATGAAGGCCGAGGAAAGCGGCGGTGCACCGCCGACGATCGAGTCGTCGGAGTACAAACTCTTCACGACCGAGTTCTCGAAGCGGCTGGCGAACGCGTCGATGGACATCGGTGGACCCGGCACTCAACTCCGGGTGAAGACTACCGAGGCTCCAATGGAGGGTCGGGCCGAGTCGACATACCGCTACACGGTGCTCGACACAATTGGCGGCGGCACCTCAGAGGTGCAGAAGAACATCATCACCCGTCGCGGCCTCGGACTGCCGAAGAACTTCTGACATGGTCCCATCCCAGTCGAGCGGCATGCTCGACGGCATCTACGTCCTCGACCTCGCGAGCGTCGGTCCCGCGGCGAGAGCGTCGCGTTGGCTCGCCGACTATGGCGCCTCGGTGACCAAGATCGGTCCTGTTCCCCGCGATGATGGTGTGCAAATCACGCCGCCCGCATATGCCTACAGCGCGTCGAGGGGCATGGACAGGGCTCTGTTCGACCTCAAATCTGAGATGGGACGAGACGCCTTCTTGGCTCTGGCAAACACAGCGGACGTCGTGATCGAGAGTTTCCGGCCGGGCGTAGCCGATCGCCTCGGCATCGGTTACGAGGACCTCTGCGAGGACAACCCCGGCCTCGTGTATTGCTCGACGTCGGGCTATGGACAGGACGGTCCGCGCAGTGGTTGGGCCGGACATGACCTCAACTACCTAGCGGTCGCCGGCTACCTGCACTGTTCGGGAAGAGGTCCCAATGGTGGCCCGGCTCTTCCCGGCGCAACGGTTGCGGACAGCGCAGCGGGTGGCCTGCACGCGGTTGCGTCGATCTGCGCGGCGCTGGTCGCGCGCGGGGGGTCCGGTCGTGGCGCGTACCTCGACGTGTCGATCGCCGATGGGACGCTGTCGCTCATGTCGCTCTATGTCGACGAATACCTCGCAACCGGCACCGAGCCGGGGCCGGGACACAATCTGTTGACGGGCCGCAACGCTTGGTATGACGTGTATGAAGCGGCCGACGGAGGCTGGCTCGCCGTCGGAGCCATCGAGCCACGCTTTTTCGCCAATCTCTGTTCTGCATTGGGGTGCGAGCGCTGGTTGAAGCACCAGAACGACGACGCTGCCCAAGATGAAATGCGGGCGGACTTCGCGCGGGTATTCAAGACCCGGTCGCGCGACGAATGGGTTGCCGACCTCGGACCTGCGGACACCTGTGTCTCTGCGGTACAAACCGTGCCCGAGCTGGTCGACGACGAGCAGTACTGCGCACGCGGTGTCTTCATTGAGATTGACCATCCGACCGAGGGGCTTATGGGCCAGGTTGCACCGGTTCTGGCGGGCCAAGCAGGGGCGGATGAGATGACGATCAGCGATCAGAGAGTCACCAACACGGCCGCGAGGCTGGCCGGGGCTGGCCTGACGTCGGACCGGATCGCCGAGTTGCTCGACGAGGGAGTCATCGCATGAGTGACCAACGGAAACGTGGCCGCCCGGCCCGGTGCGTCAGCACCAGGAGGGCACGACGATGACCGAGCTGTCGGATATCCCAGAGTCCGTCTCCGGTCGGATTGGGCAGACCCAGTACGAGGAGACCGGTGAGTTCCCTGTCGAGCAGGGCTACATATGGACGACCTGCGCGTCGGTGCAGAATGGTAACCCGCTCTACTGGGATGCGGCCGCAGCGGCGGAGATCACCGGCGGCCAGATAGCGCCTCCGACGATGCTGTCGGTTTGGTTTCGCCCCCACCACTGGAGTCCAGGTCGAACAGAGGCAGCTGTGCCGCTCCAGGCACACTTCGATCTCAAAGAGGATCTCGAGTTGCCGGAGGCGATCATCTCGGAGAACACGATCACGTTCCATGACCCCGTCCGCATCGGCGACGTGATCACGAGTCGCCAGGTGCTTCGGTCGATCAGCGATCCGAAGACAACCAAGCTCGGTACGGGCCGGTTCTGGGTGCTCGACGTCGAGTATGTAAACCAGGATGGAACTCTCGTCGGTGTCGAGAGCTACACAGCCTTTGGTTACGTGAGGGGTGACGTATGAGCGAGCAGATCTTCTTCGGCGATGTCCGCTCCGGCGACGAGATCGCCCCCCTCAGTCACGACGTGACAGCCACGACCGTCGTGCTCGGCGCGTTGGCTTCGCGCGATTGGCGCCCCATGCATCATGACTACGACTTCGCTGTCAACCGCAACGGCACAAAGGACATATTTCTCAACACCCCGAATCAGGCGGCGTGGTTCGAGCGTTACATCACGGACTGGACGGGCCCGAAGGGCCGACTCGGCCGGATGACCTTCCGCATGAAGGACTCCGTTTTCCCTGGTGAAAAGATGGTCTTGCGTGGTGTTGTGATCGGCGCGGACACCGATGACTCGGGATGTGGCTGGGTGGAGATGGACGTGACGCTGCTTGCGGACGAACGTATCTGCACGACCTGTTCGGTCCGGGTGGCGGTTCCCGTCAATGCCGAAGACAACCCCTGGATGCGACGTGGGAATGACTGGCTGCCGAATCCGATGACCGAGAACGACCGATGACAAGGAAAGCCTGATGGATCTCGATTTCTCAGAAGAACAAGACATGTTGAGAGAAGCCGTTCGTGGACTTTGCAACGACAAGGCTTCGTTGGAATCGGTGCGCGAACTCGAAAACGATGCGACGGGCTATGACCCCGAGTTCTGGGCTCAACTCGGCGATCTCGGCATCGCGGGAGCGCTCATCGACGAGGAACACGGCGGCTCTGGCATGTCGATGCTCGATGCAACCGTCGTCTACGAGGAGATCGGACGTTCCTTGGCGCCGTCGCCTCATTTCGTGAGCGCCGTCGTTGCGGCCGGGGTCCTTTCGCGTGCGGGCTCAGACGCCCAGTGCGCCGAGTGGTTGCCGGCGATCGCGTCGACCAGAGCGATCCTTACGCCAGCCTGGCTCGAGCCGGACAACAGCTCCGCCGAGACCGGAGTGCAGATGCGTGCGGTCACCAACGGCGACACGGTGACGCTCAACGGCGCCAAGCGCCATGTCTTCTTCGCCTCGTCGGCGGATCGTCTGGTCGTGTTGGCAAGAACCGACGCCGGGGTCGAGCTGTTTCTGGTCGACCCGAAGTCCGATGGGGTCAGCCTGGCCCAGCAGCTCTCGGTCGCATCCGACGCCCAGTACCGGGTGGATTTTGACAATGTGACCGTGCCGGTATCGGATCGCATCGGTGAGGCCGGGAGTGGTTGGGCGACATGGCATGACACCTTGTTGGATGCGGCTGTTCTCGTCGCGGCGCAGTCGATCGGTGGTGCCCAGCGCACACACGAGATCACTTGTGAATACGCCAAGCAGCGCGAACAGTTCGGTAAGCCGATCGCAGCATTTCAGGCCATCAGTCATTACCTCGCCGATGGCGTGACAGAGATCGACGGTGGCCGAGTGCTGGTGCACCAGGCGGCGTGGGCGCGCGACGACGGTCGGTCGATCGAAAAGCTGGCACCGATGGCGAAGCTGTTTGCGACAAAGGTCTTTCGCGAGGTGACGAGCACCTCAATTCAGGTGCATGGCGGAATGGGGTTCACGGTGGAGTGCGACGCGCAGTTGTTCTTTCGTCGTGCCAAGAGTCTCGAGTTGAACTGGTGGGATTCGTCGGTTCTCGAAGAGCTGATCGCCGCGCAGGTCCTGGACTGATGTTCGCTGCGAGTTCCCGGGAACCCTTCGGGTTCCTTCGAGTTGCTCGCCGACGCTCACAACATCGCGGGCGTCTTCGGTGGTCGCTCATGGACAGAGTGTCCCGATGATCGACCCGTGGGCCGACGAGGTCGACCTCGACCAGATTCATGATCGACGTTACGAGGCGAAGGTGTACCGCGTCGATGACACAACGCTCGTTGTGACCGGTGAGGTGGTCGACACGAAGCCCCCGGATCTGTATATCCCCGACGATCCCGACCCGTTGGAGATTCACCGGATGAGAGTCGCCCTCGAAGTGAAGCTGCCTGATCTGGTGATCACCGATGCACACACGACACTCGAGACATTTCCCACCGAAGGCTGTCCGGCGATCGAGGAGCGCTATAGCGAGTTGATCGGTATGAATATTGCGCGGGGGTTCACTCACAAGGTGCGTGAGTTGTTCGGCGGCCCGCGCGGTTGTACCCACACGACGGCATTGTTGCAGGCGATGGCCCCGGCGGTTGTGCAGTCGTTGTGGTCGGTGTCGGTGCAGGACGCGCGACGCAAGGGTGATGCGCCCGGCGCGGGTCCGCAGAAGAATCGTGAGGCGCGGTTCTCCCAGAATCTCAATACATGCCATGTATGGGATGAGAACGGCGAGCATGTGGCTGCGATGCAACGGGGTGATTCGCTGCCTCCGCCGTTGCAGGTGACCGAGCGGCTCGTCCAACTCGGCCGATCACCCGACGAATGGCGCAACGGCTGACCCTCCTCTCTCCCCCTTTTTCTCTCCCTTTCTTTTTTTCTGACCCCTAGGGTGCCGTTTTGGGCACTCCAGGGGTCAGAAAAACAGAAAAGCTGATGGCCTGTCACACCCTCGGCGCAGGATGGGCAGATGCAAC
>JADFOM010000392.1 GCA_022562835.1 Acidobacteriota bacterium
GTTCAACCTCGGTGGTCTCGGGCTGAGTCGCGGTAGCCGTAGTGGTCGTGGACGTGTCATCGCCAGCGTCGAGTGAGACGGTTCCGTCGTCGTCACCGCAGCTGGCGGCGAGCAACACCAACACGATCGTCGGCGCCAATAGTGCTCGGAACATACCTGTACGTGATGTCGTCATGGTTCTAAGACGATCCGAATGAGTCGCTGGTTCCCGACATCGAACTCTTCGGGCACTACGGCTCGAAGGAAGGGCACTCGACCTTAATCCCGGACGGGGTCGGAGGTGCCGGTTCTCCTGGAACCTTCGAGATCCACGCCACAACCCCAGCAGAACCCCATGACTTTCATCGGGTTTTGAGCGATAATGAGGCCATGACTGCGACCACCAAAGACAAGGACCGGTCGACACCGGTCGATCCCGAGCAGCTCCGTGACGAGGTTCGGTCAAAGTACCGAGAGGTAGCCGAGACACCCGACGCCGAGTTCCATTTCCACACAGGCCGCGATCTGGCCCGACGGTGCCGCTATGACATGGCGGCCGTCGATGACTTACCCGACAACGCCGTCGAGTCCTTTGCTGGTGTTGCCAACCCCTTCGCGCTTCGCGACATCGAACCAGGCGAACGGGTCGTCGATATCGGCTCCGGTGCCGGGTTCGACAGCTTCCTCGCCGCTCGCTCCGTCGGTACCGACGGCCATGTCGTCGGTGTCGACATGACTCCACAGATGTTGGCCAAGTCACGCAAACTTGCAACCCAGCTCGGTCATGACAACGTCGATTTCCGTGAAGGCCTTGCCGAGGATATTCCGGTCGACGATGGCTGGGCCGATGTCGTCATCTCCAACGGCGTGATCAATCTTTGCCCCGACAAACAACTTGTCTTCGAGGAAATCTTCAGAGTTCTTCGGCCGGGTGGGACGCTCCAGTTCGCGGACATCGCCAACGGTCGACCGGTACCCGAAGAGGCGATGCGCAATATCGACCTCTGGACCGGTTGAATTGCCGGTGGCCTGCCGTGTGCAGGCTGGACGAAAATGCTCGCCGACACCGGATTCGTCGACATTGAGGTCGGTGAACCCGTCGATACTTTCGGCGGCGCTGGCGGCGAAGAAAACGCCCGGAACTTTGACGTAAAGGGCTACCCATTCCGTGCTCGCAAGCCCTGAAGGGACCCCAGTGGGCGGCTCTGCCAAGCGGAGATCGACACTCATCGCTGACAGCGCGGGCCGTCGTGTTCCTCGATGCGCCGGGGCTCGATCAGGATGCTCTCACCGCGTCCAACGGGCCGGCTAGATCGGCGAATGACTTTCCTGCAAGTGCTCCGCCTGTGAACGCTTCGATATGGCTGAGCTCGGGGCCCACCCAGTCGGGCGGCACGAAGCGACCGAGCTCAGCCTGGGAACCGAGGTCAACCTCCAGCATGATCAGTCCCTCCATGGACTCCTCGAATACGTCGATGGCGCCATAGATCTCACCTAGGTCGAGGCGCCAGCGCGTCTTGACCAGGCGGTGTGAGGGCAGCTCCGACAGCCTCGCCAGCTCTTCATTATCGAGGTAGAGACTTGTACACATGATCGCGGTCGGGTCGTCGACGTTCAGACGACGTTTGTGACTCAGTTTGTGTTCGATTTCGCCTCGGTCAGAGCTCTTGACGGTTCGCAATCGCAAGCGTGTCCCGTCGATGTAGTGATCGATGATCTTCCGCGGATCGACCGAACCAGACGGCAGTTCGGAAAGAAGGAACCGCCGCTCGAACTCACCGACCGAATACTTGTTCTTCACCAAGGTCATCCTGCGCCTTAGGACGGCTCGAAATAGGGCCTGTCACCGTCGATCTCGAGGCGTCGGATAACCCGTCGCTGCGGGAAGTGATCGGCCACAGCTCGATGCAACGTCGAGCGTTCGTCCCAGATAGCGAGGTCGCCGTTGCCCCATCGCCAGCGGCAATGTAGCGACGGTTCGGTGATGTGGGCGGCTAGAAAGGTCAGCACCGCATTGTTCTCAGCTTCGGTGAGACCATTGATCCTGCGGATGAACCGGGCCGCGTAGAGCAGGGCTCGTTTGCCGGTTTCGGGATGGGTCCTGATCAATGGGTGCTCGACTGGGCCATAGTCTCTACGCAGGCCCTCGATCAACGAATCAGCGGCCTCGCCCGCCTTGAGGCGTACCCCGTCGATGAAGCCCTCGTTGTCGTGCACAACCGTCAACCCACAGAGGAACTCGGCCATGGCTGGCGAGAGCGTCTCATAGGCGGCG
>JADFOM010000393.1 GCA_022562835.1 Acidobacteriota bacterium
CCTTGCCTGGTTCAGGGTCGGTGAGGACGGTGCTCTCGACGGTGCACTGACGAAGTTCATGGCCGCTGACGAGGTGACCCAGATGGCCGAGGCGCTCGATGCAGCGCCCGGTGACCTGTTGTTGGTGATCGCCGCAGAGCGTCCAATCGTGAACCGTGTATTGGGCAACTTGAGGGTCGAGTTGGGCCGACCGCCCGTCAGCGAAGGTGGACTGCACTTTCTCTGGGTGATCGATTTTCCGATGTTCGAGCTGGCCGCAGATGGCAAGACGCCTACGCCGATGCATCATCCGTTCACGATGCCGCACGAGTCCGACCTCGAGCTGCTCGATAGCGACGATGTTCTATCGGTACGAGCCCAGGCCTATGACCTTGTGCTCAACGGCTGGGAGCTCGGCTCTGGCTCGGTGCGGATCCATCGCGCCGACGTCCAACAGAAGATTCTCGAACTGATCGGAATCGGTGAGGCCGAGGGACGGGAGAAATTTGGGTTCCTTCTCGATGCTTTCCGGTTCGGCGCACCGCCACATGCGGGATTCGCATTCGGCGTCGATCGCTTGGTCGCGGTTCTTGCGGGTGAGGACAACATTCGCGAGGTGATCGCGTTTCCCAAGACGCAGTCGGGTTCCGATCCGTTGACGACGGCACCGACCGAGATCGACGCGAATCATCTGGAGGAGCTCGGTCTGCGGTTGCTCCCGCAGGCGGACGAGGTTCACGGATAGTTCACGGGCAGCATGTGATCGACCGTTCGGATTGCTCAGCGGAGTTTGTCGCCTAAATCGTCTGGTGGCCTATCAGCCTGTCGTGAGTTCGACGACAACTGCACCGGGGGAGACGTCCGGATAGCTAGCGTGCGTTCCGCCCGGAGGTGGAGAAGCAATTCGAACGTCGAGCTCGCCACCGCTGCTCGTTGCAATGAGGTGGTTGTCGCGGGGTTTGGCGACCGCGAAGCCGAGGCGCATCAGCTCGGATTGGAGGCCCTCTACGACCGCATCCATGCCCGACGTCGTTGAAAAAAAGACCACCCGGTCCAACACGACGCGATTATCGACCAATTCTCCGAGGTATGGGACAAGCCCGCACGGCAGCGCGATACCTGTGACGAGTTCGTCCACAGTGGTCTGTACGGGTATTCCAAGTACCGGTGAGTCGCCGACCGTGTCGTTTGCCGTCTGAAATTCAGCGGTCGCTGATCGAGGGGCATCCTTGAGGATCTTGTCGGCCAGCATCGTGTGATCCTTGCCCGACGCAGCTTTGCGTGAACGCAGCGGAATGCCGGTCGAGCGACGGTAGATGAACAGGCCGGCGCCGCCGATCAGCCAGACATAGAAGAGGAAGACGATTAGAGGGGGCACACATACCGATCGGCAGCCTGCCGACGAACTTGAATGAGCAACTTGTGAGGAGCTCTCCAGCTCGGATGTCGCCAACTCCCCACAATTTCGGTGTTGCGTGGGGAGTAGAGTCCGCCTGTGAGCTCGGGCGACAATCTTTTTGCGGCGTCGGCCGCCGAACAGATGGCAAAGCGTGCGCCTCTAGCGGTGCGCCTGCGACCCCGAAAGCTCGAAGACATCGTCGGCCAGTCACATCTCTTGGCGCCCGGAAAGCCGCTGCGCGCACTGATCGATGCCGACGAGTTGACCAGCATCATCTTGTGGGGGCCGCCGGGAACCGGCAAGACCTCGATCGCTCGGGTAATCGCCGCCAGTACCGCCAAGGCGTTTGAGGAACTCTCAGCTACCTCAGCAAAAGTGTCTGATGTGCGATCGCTTATCGCGGCGGCTGAAGCTCGACTCGGTGAGCGCAACCAATCGACGATTCTGTTCCTCGACGAGGTCCACCGCTTCAACAAGGCGCAACAGGACGCATTGTTGCCCGTCGTGGAGACCGGATTGTTGACTTTGATCGGCGCTACGACCGAAAACCCGTTCTATGAGGTGAACGCGCCACTCTTGTCGCGCTCCACGTTGTTCCGTCTCGAGCCACTCGATGACGAGGAGTGCGTAACGCTGCTACGTCGTGGACTCGAGATGGAGTCCTATGAAGCTGATGATGAGGCCATCGAGCATCTTGTTGCCAATGCTGGAGGCGATGCCCGCCACGCGCTCACCACACTCGAGGTTGCCGCCATCATGGCCGCCGAGGATGGAGTCGACCGAGTCACCGTGCAACACGCCCGCGCTGCATCTGGTCCCAAGGCGCTTCGTTATGGGCGAGATGAGCACTCTGACGTCGCTAG
>JADFOM010000057.1 GCA_022562835.1 Acidobacteriota bacterium
CCGACGCACTCGCCACAGCGGAAATGCTCGGGCTAGGTCGCGTAGATGTACTTAGCCGACGGGTCCTCGAGCAGGTTGGCGCCTGACCAGCAGCTACCGCGACCCTTTGGTCTGACACCGGGGTCGCGCTGGCGCGGTAGCGTTTGGGAATGGTCGAACCCGATGTCGACAACTTGGTATCTCGTATCGAGACCGATGGCTATGCGATCCTGGAGGACGCGATTGACCCGGCACTGATCGACGTGTTGCTAGACGACCTCGCTCGCATCGAAGCCAAGCTTGGCACCAAGCCCGGCGACAACAGCTTCGAGGGGGAGCAGACAACCCGGGTTTACAATCTGTTGCGACACGGTGGAGCGTGGCTCGATCTGCCGGTTCACCCCGTGGTGTTGCCGGTCGCCGAGTCGGTTCTTGGCGGGGAGATCTTAGTGTCGACCGTTTCGTCAATCGCCATAGCGCCCGGCGAGACGCCCCAACCGATCCACGCGGACGACCAGGTATTGCCGCTGGCGCGCCCCCATGTGCCCACTGTGTGTAACTCGATGTGGGCACTCACCGACTTCACCGAGGCCAACGGGGCAACCCGAATCGTGCCCGGCAGTCACATGCGTGATCACGCCCCAGACTTCGGTTCGCAATACGACTCGATCGCGGCGGAGATGACCAGGGGCAGCATCCTCATCTGGACCGGCAGTTTGTGGCACGCCGGCGGCGCCAACGACACCGACCAGATCCGCATTGGTATCGCGATGAACTATTGCGCCGGATGGATCCGTCAGCAGGAGAACCAGCAGCTCGGCATTCCGCCCGATGTCATGGCCGGCTTTTCGCCGAAACTTCGTGAACTCTGCGGCCTCGGCATTTATCGCGGACTGATCGGCCATGTTGAAAAGGACACACCCGCACATCGCCTATACGGCGACGACCACAATGTTCCCCATCTCTTCGACAGCGCAAACCCTTGACATAGCGCACTCGACAGGCCGAGCTCGGTTGGCGCAAGGTCGGTTTGACTGACGATCAATTCTTGTTACTGGTCAATCTCTTGCTTCGGCCTTAACTATCGCTTGGATCGCAGCGGTTTCGCTGGGCCGCAGATTGGGATCCGTAAGACGGTGGTCCGCGGCTGCGGACAACAATGTCCGCGCGCTTTCAGTGTCACATCGCGCAAGAAACAGTTTGAGAAACAGCGACCGTCCAGCTCGCCCGACGCTGCGTGTAGCCAACCCGCCGTCGATCTCGCTCGAGGCCACGATGAGCCAGGTGTTGGCAACTTCGCTGCCGAGTGGATCGCATCGAACATTTGACCAGTCGATCACCAAAGGACCGTTTGCGCCGTACATCACATTGTCGGGGTGTAGGTCGCCGTGTACGAGAGTTTCTCGACGACCCCAGACGCTCGGCAGATCCAAATTGGGCATAGGAATGGCTGCGAGGCGTGTGTGCAACTCGGCCAACGTGGCAGCGAACTGGCGCACCTTCCACGGTCGAGCTGCGAACGCTTCGAGCATCGTTGGTCCGGTGATCCGCTCCATGACGAGATCGGCTCCACTTGTATCGAACACCTCTGGTACCGGAAAACCATGAGAGCGCGCGTGACGCATGACGGCCGCCTCGACAGCGGTCGACGTGCCGTCGCGGTTGCGCCTCAGCACTCGCTGCCCACCGAGGTCGAAAACGTCGGCCGCCCGTCCCGTGCCGATGAGTGGACCCGGATCAGAACCGTGGACGTTGTGGGTCACGCCCGAATACTAAATGGAGCCGAGCGTTTGAGGGCCAAGCTCAGCTAGCCGCTGTTCGGCCGAGCGGCCTTCTTCTCCCTCTTGGCCTGACGCTTCTCTTTCGCCGACTTCGATGGGGCGGTCTTGGCGCTTCGCCCGCCCTTGTCCTTGCTTGCCATGGTGGCTCCTTGTTGCCGACTCAGATGGACACACTCTGTCACATTCGGTCCAACCCGGCTTGGAAATCGCCCTCCGACCCCTTCGGATGCCCGTTGCGGATCTCAGGTTTTCGTGAGGGCGGACACCGGAACAGACTCAACGCCGGTCACCCGTGGAAGTCCGGCGGGACACGAGGACTCGGCGCCGGCATCGGTAGGTCCGCCGAGTTGGTCGTCAGGCCCGGCGACCTTTCTCATCAACATGAGCACGGGAACAGCCAGCACCGAGATGGCACCACCAACGATGTACCCGGCGCTGAGGGATCGTGCGCTCGACACGGCACCCAAACCCGCCTGGCCGCCTACGCCACCAATCGAGGTAACCATCGCGTCGAAGGAGACAACGGTGGCGCGCTGCTCGGAGGCGGTGACCTGGTGTAGGTATGCCTGGCGCACGGGCATGCTTACACCCATCGCCGCTGCGACGACGAACAATGAGACGACGGCGACTGCGAATGTCGACGTCAGCCCGATCGTTACACCAGCGATCGCGCTGACAAGTGACGCGGCGATCAGCATCGTCGAACGTCTGGCGCAGCGTCGGCTCACGACCTCGACAATCTGATTCCCGACAATTGTGGATAGTGACACACCAGCCGTCACGAGTCCGATCACCCAGACGGCGTCCTTCTCGAGCAGCTCGAGAAAGTATGGCTGAGCGGCGTAGAACGCCCAGCCGAAGAACACGCCGCGCAGAGCGCCCGAGATCATGATGAGGCGAAGGCCACGCTGTCCCCAGCCGCTTTTGATTCCTACCGCTGCCTGGTGCCGCATCTCTGCTGGCACCTCGCGTATCGCCAAAGACCGGGGTGTGAATCCGATCTCGTGCATGAGGCGCTGAGCGACGACGAAGAGCACGCCGAGCGACACCGATCGGACCACGAACGGTATGGCGAGGTCGATCTGGCCTAGAAAACCTCCGCTGATAGTCCCAACAAACATGGCGACGCCACTTACCTGCTGACCACGAGCGAACACAGAATCCAATCCTTCATGCTCGCCAACCGCATGCAGGCCATCGACGAGCCACGCCTCGAGTGCGCCTGAATAGAAGGTGAAACCCAGACCCATAAAAATCGAGACGATCGCGAAAACTGCGAGTCCGGCACCGGCTTCGGCGGCGACGAGATAGAGCACCGTGGTCAACCCGAGAATAGTGACGCTGAGTAAATACGAGATCCGCCGCCCGAGTGTGTCTGCGACTACACCGGTCGGGATCTCGAACAACACCATGCCTAGGGAGAAGGCCGCGTTGGCGAGGAAGACCTCACCGATGTCTAGACCGGCGTCCAACAAGAAAAGGGTGTTAACGCTCCAAATCAATGAGGCCGCGAAGGTATACAGCCCTGCCAAGGTCATGTAGCTGGCAATGATTCGTTTACCGGTCATTTCAGTCACCATCGAAAGGACCTCCGACAGAATGCTCAGTGCCGGTGAGTAGGTGTGCTGCGCGTTTTGACAACGCGGCGAGGGTAAGCGTGGGCCCGTAACCCGTAGATGTCACAAAAACCGAGGAATCGGCGCACAGCATGTTCTCAACATCGTGGAAGCGGCTTTGTGCATCGACGACGCTGCTGGTCGGGTTATCGCCCATGCGACATGTCCCCATGACATGGCGGGAAGCTGGAGCGATGCCAAGCGGGTTCTCGCTGTCGAGTGGGCCCAGCTCTCCGATCGGTGGAGATGTCGTCGAGATCGTCCATTCGGCTCCCGCCTCGCGCATGACCTCTTCGAGTAGCGGCGCCCAGTGTTGTGACGCGACGATCTCGTGACCATGCGGAGCGTAGGTTACCCTTCCTGCTCGGCGTCCCCAGACGTCATTGACCGCTGGATCCAGGTCGACCCGGTTGCCGCGCTGGGCTAGGTCTTCGCCCTGCATGGTGAATGCCCAGAGCCGGTCGCGCAGCGCTGATGAGCGCATCGCAGCGTTGTGTCGGTCACCGGTTGGTATGTGGCTTCAAACACCGGTCCGAGAGCGCCGCCGTGTTCGACCGTCCCGCCTCGAAACCACGGAAGCCCGTTGGATCGTGCCGCGACAAGGTCCTCGGCGGTTGGGACCATGAAGTCATCCTGAAGATGGGTGACGCTTCTGCCGCGGTGGGAGTGCAATGAATAGGCGAAGCCGCCAACCACCATGGTCTGAAAATGAAACATCAAGTTGCAGCCAATGAGGCCGGATGAGTTAGCGACCTCGTTGTGCAACAGGAGCCGGGGCGTCTCGAACGCGCCGCCGGCCAAGACCACGTAGTCGGCGCGGACCTCGTGGCGTTGACCGAGGTGATCGAGATATGCCACGCCCGTGCTTTGTCGCCCCGACGCATCGAGCAGGATCTCCGTTACGTGACTCTCAGCGCGTAGCTCGCAGTTGCCGGTTTGCAGCGCCCGCCGTAATAACGCCAGTGGGTCGCCCTTAGCGTGAATCGGACACCCGTATTCACTGCAGAAACCGCAGTTGTTACATGCAGGTCGACCGTCGTAGGGGACGCTGTTTGCGCCGGTCGGTGCGCGGTAGGGATGAAGTCCTAGCTTTTCGGCGGCGGGAACGCTGAGCGTTGCTCCGAACATGTCCGCACCCGGCGGCATTGGATAGGGATCGGTGCGCCAAGCGGCTAACGGGTTCGCGTCGGCAGCACCGGCCACACCGATGCCACGTTCCACCTCTCCATAGTAGGGCTCGAGGTCGACGTAGTCGATCGGCCAGTCGGCGACATCGGCACCCTCTATCGGTCCCCTCTCGCTCAAGAGGTTGAAGTCTTCCTCTCGAAAGCGCGGAAGTTTGCCATCGGCGTGCGGGCCTCCACCACCAACGGTGCTCGGCACGTTGTTGACGACCCCGGTATGGATCCGCTCACCGTCTGCTGTGCTGCGGCGATAGGTGCGCGGTTCGACGAGGGGATCGGGACCGAGGAAATGCCGGTAGATGAACTTCAGTTCGTCGTTTGAGAACTCCTGCTTGGCTGCGTATGGAGGCTCGGCGTCGACGAGGTGGTTGCTCCCCTTCTCCAAGATTATTACCGACCAGCCTGCCGCACACGCCACCTCCGCGAACGACGACCCACCTGGTCCCGAACCAACGATCACGATCTGCGCGTCGAGGTCGCTCATCGGGTCGAGACCTCAACGTCGGTCCAGCCACGAGGCTGCGCGTCGCCTTCAAAACCGATCGAACGCCAACCCACCAGATCGCGGTTGCCGCCGTATGCGGGATCGCCGTACATGCCCTCGCAGGCCAACGAATAGAGCAGTCGTTTAGCCGCCGGCTGGGCATCGAGACGCTCATCCTGTTCGGTCAGGTCGAGGTCAGCGAAGTCCACTCCCAGAATGCCGAGGGCATCAGTTACCTCTTGTTGCAGGCCGACCACGGGTCCGTTGAACTCTCTTTCTGCGAGTCCCCCGCTGCCCTCGAGGCGAATGCGCCATGCCAATTGCTCGATTGTGCCGAGTTCGAGGAACTGCTCGAATCCGTCCTCGCCCCCATGACGACCTGAAAAGGGGCCGCCGGCCCATATGCGCGGCGGGTCGAACGAGAATGCACCAAGGAGCCCGTCGATGTAGTCGGCGACGCCGGCAGCGCTTGCTCCAGGACAGTGTTCATCGGGTGGGATGAGTCGATCTACGACCGCCTCAAGGCACTCGAGTTCCGGGGGGTCGAACCATATGGGCATCTCGGGACCATAGGTGGCTCGATCGCACCGCCGCCAGAAAGCGCGGTGTCAGACACCAAGCGCATGGCGCGCTGGGTCCAAGTCGGTTGTGCGCTTGGTGTCTGACACCTAGGTCGACACCGAGGGTCGCTTTTCTGGTCTCCGCCCGACCCAGCTGCGACACTGTCTACCAAAGCAGGGGAGGGGCGCTATGTCGATCGAAGTACAACCGATGACCGCAACGCTGGGCGCGGAGGTGACGGGCATGGACATGGCCGATGTCGACGCAGGCGTCATCGACGAGTTGCGTAAGGCTTGGTTGGACCACAAGGTGCTCGTTCTGCGTGATCAACACATCACTACCGAGGAACACATAGCGTTCGGCGCAAGGTTTGGGGAACTTGAAGTGCACCCGTTCGCGACAGGGGTCGAGGAGCACCCCGAGATCGTCAAGATCGTGTCCAACGACAAGGTTCAGTACGCAGCGTCGGGTTGGCACTCAGATGTGACGTGGCGTGAGGAACCGTCAATGGGTTCGATACTGCGCGGTGTTGTGATCCCTCCTGCAGGTGGTGACACTTGTTTCGCCGATTCAACCGCGGCCTACGACCGACTTTCAGATTCATTCAAGTCATGGATCGACGACCTCTACGCGATTCACGATTTCACCAACGTGTTCGGACAGCGCTTGAGCGAGGAGGACCGTGCGGCTAAACAAGCAGAGTTTCCGCCGGCCCGACATCCGGTGGTACGCACCCATCCCGACACGGGGGCTAAGGGGATCTACACGAACCGCAGCTTCGTCGACCATATCGAAGGCGTTTCCGCCGAGGATGGTGAGAAGATCATCACCACCCTCGAGCAGTCGATCATGGACCCGAGCGTGCAATGCCGTGTGCGTTGGGCGCCTGACACGTTTGTTATGTGGGACAACCGTTGCGTACAGCACTTCGCGACCAACGACTTTTGGCCACAGACCCGCCATGTCGAACGTGTGACCATCATCGGCGACCGGCCCCACTGACCAGTGCCCGCCGGATATTCCTCAACGCCACTGTCGAAAAAGCTCGGCATTAAGCAGGGCCACACGGTCGCGTTACACGATGAACCCGATGAGTTCAGCGAGTTGCTCACCCATCTTCCAGACGAGGTCGCGTTTGTCGAAGGCATACCCGAGCGCGCCGACATCGTCATCATCTTCGCCACCGAGCGAAAAGTGTTCGAGGCCGCGGTGCCCAGTGCGGCCGATGCGGTGTTTCCAGATGGCGCGGTCTGGATCGCCTGGCCAAAGAAGTCTTCCAAGGTCGCGACCGACATGACCGAGGACGTCGTGCGTGAAGTCGCATTGCCGATCAACCTCGTCGACAACAAGGTCTGCGCGATCAGCGATGTGTGGTCTGGTCTGCGCATCGTATGGCGCAAGGAACACCGCCGCTGATTTAGTCAGGTGGTGTATGCGATGAGCACGTCACAGGGCGCTTGTCGGGCAACGTCGGTCGCGACGGCGCCCAGCACTCGACTAATCCCCTTGACGCGGCGGTTGCCGACCACGATTATCGAAGCGCCAGTCCGCTCAGCTTCGCTGCAGAGCGCGGCGGCAGGGTCGTCGACGACCACAACGCTGGTCACCTCGGCCTCTAGGCGCAATGTGCTGATGATGCTCGCCAAAGATTGCTCCGCCTCAGCAAGGGAGTCGACCTGCCAGGTGTCGGATCCTCCAGTGCTGAACTGGGTCGACGTGTGCTTCTTGATCGCCATGACGACGTGAAGTGGCCGCCCACATTCAGACGCTAGAGCGGCAGCTTTTTGTGCAGCTATCTCTGCAGTTTCGCTGCCGTCTATCCCGACGATGATTTCATTCATGAGTGTCCTTCGGTCTGTCAAGTGCTGGCGAAACCATAGACCATCCCGCTTTTCTGTTCGACGTAGAGCCAACCCATCAGGGGTTCTGGCGGCGTTGCGCGGAGACGCATCGAGCGCGCAAAGCGACGGTGCGCTCGTCTGCACTGACCAGCGGTGTCGTCGAGGGAAGATGGTCCATGACACGGTCGGCGGGTACGACCGTAAGACGCGGTTCAGGGTTCGCCGCTGTGTTCACAAAGCGGCCCATAATCAGGCCGGATTGATTACCCGCCGGGTCCAGCCAATTGGCCACCCCGGGGTCGGCAACAGAAATTACGCCGCGAAATGCGCCGTCGTCGTCGAGGGTCATCTGGTGGTCGTTGAGCGAGCTCTGGCGCCGATCCCAGTCGAGCGATTCCCACCAGCGGTTCGCTAGTTGAATCTCCCAGTAGTCACTGGCTGGTGGCTCAATCTGGACAATGACGGCCTCGTTCTCGCCCATCGAAAAATTGCCCTGGCCGTAGGCCTGGCCCTGGTGACCGCCCCACTCGGAGTCGTCGGCCGTTAGAAAGAACATGTCGTTGGATCCGATGTCGATCCCTATCCGGCTCATGCGATGCCAGAAATCGCCAGCGTGAACCAGCCAGCGACGAAGAAGGTCGGTGCGGGAGCGCAAATCATCGAAAGAGAGGGGTGGCGAGGGATAGGGGGCGTCGAGTCGCTCGATCGACAATGAAGCGGGACGTTCGGCCGCCCAATCACGGAAGAACTGACGAACGAGCATTGACTGAGAGCCTGTTTCTGGCGTTGTGCGTAACCACGTGCCAGGTTGTTCGCTGGGACTGACGATGATCTCCATGTTCCCGTCGGCGTCGAGTATGAGGTCCTCACGTTTGAGGTTGCCGACCTTCGTATAATTCGGTGCCTCACAAAAGCTCGGCCCGTGTAACTCGAAGTCGAGCAGGTGTGCGGTGCCAGGATCTCCGTGAATCCGATATGTGCCAGTGGGATCGAAATGGGCGAATAGGTAGTTGCCGTCCGGATTGTTGATGCCCCAGCTGCAGGTCGGATCTGCGAAACGAACAAACTGTGGAAATGCGGGATCGGCCTCAAGCGCCATCGTGAAGCCGGCGCTGAGATAGCGGTTCAGAAACCGCAGGCCATCCACACGGCTCTGTTCGCTGTCGTCTTCATCTAGTTCGAGATCCAGCCAGATTCGTTCCGCCCAACTCGACCACGCCTCGGTCACCGCAGCAATCATGTCCGATGGACGTTGCAGCGCGCCTACCGGCTCGATGCTGACGTTGGAGCCGCGGGGGTTTATGTGCGGACGTTTAGCCATGGTCTCGCTCCGATCATCGCGAGGGGTTAATCTAACATTGCCGTCACCAAGGGGCGGATCTGCATTCAGGGGGACGATTCACATGCGGCTCGATGACATGATTCTCGTGAGTGTCGATGACCACGTCGTCGAACCTCCTCACATATTCGAAGGGCGTCTCAGCGGTAAGGCCGCTGAGGCTGCGCCGAAGATGACCAAGCTCGAGAGCGGAATGGACGCTTGGGTGTTCAACGGCTCGCCCCTTCCCACCGTCGGGCTTAATGCGGTTGTCGGACGCGTCCCGGAGGAGTACGGGCTCGATCCGCTGTCGTTCGACGAGATGCGCAAGGGTTGTTTCGACATCGATGAGCGCATCCGAGACATGAATGTAAACGGGGTGCTCGGATCGATGAACTTTCCGAGCATCGCCGGTTTCGCCGGCACTCTCTTCATGACCCTCGACGACAAGAAGATCGCCCTCGAGTTGTTGCGTGCCTACAACGATTGGCATGTCGACGACTGGTGCGGCACCCATCCGGGCCGCATGATTCCTTTGGGTATCACCTGCCCATGGGACGCCGACGAGATGGCTGCCGAGGTGCGCCGTCTCGCGGACAAGGGTTGCCATGCCGTCAGTTTCTCGGAGAACCCCGAAAAGATTGGTCTGCCTAGCCTGCACAGCGACAACTGGGATCCCTTCTGGGATGCGTGTGAGGAGGCAAACACGGTTGTTTGCCTCCATATCGGCTCATCGTCGCAGACGGTGATCACTGCGATGGATGCACCGATCGACACGATGATTACTTTGCAGCCGATGAACATCGTGCAATGTGCTGCCGACCTCGTTTGGTCTCCGATCTTCCGCAAGTTCCCCGATCTCAGGATTGCGTTGTCCGAAGGCGGCATCGGTTGGATTCCCTATTTCTTAGAGCGCATCGACTACACCTACCAACATCACAAGGCCTGGACGAACCAGGACTTTGGGGACAGGTTGCCGAGCCAGGTCTTCAACGAGAATATCATCACGTGTTTCATCGATGACGCTGTCGGTATCGAGCTCCGTCATCACCTGAACCTCGACCACATCACCTGGGAATGTGACTATCCCCATAGCGATTCGACTTGGCCGGATGCGCCCGAGATCGCGTGGAAGTTTCTTCAGGGTCTTCCAGATGACGAAATCAACAAGATCACCCATCAGAACGCCATGCGCGAGTTCTCCTTCGACCCGTTCCAACACATCCCCAAAGAGGACTGCACGGTCGGTGCCTTGAGGGCCCAGGCAACCGACGTGGACACGACACCGGTCAGCCACGGCACGGGCAAGTTCCAAGAAGAAGGGATAGTGACCGCGATCACCCTTTCGGAACGCATCGCTCAATCGATGAAGGACATGAGTCAGTAGTCGGCAAGATCGAGAACTCGAACCGACGTAGGTTCTGGTCTCGATGAGGAGCGGTCGGGCTACTTCGGTAGCCTTGGTGTGCATTCGACCTCTACAGCGCACTCTGTTCGCGGCTCTTGGCTGCCTGCTCGTGGCGGGAAGTTGCGCGGTCGACGACGTGGCACCGACGGTGACACCCGCCGGATGTAGCGACGGCCCCGAGGCGTGCGAATCGACGCCTTCGCTCGATGAAATACGCGGGCTGGCGAAGTCGCTTGGGTCTGAAGAGTTTTCGCAGGCGATGGCCGACCTATATGGACCTTTGGCCGCCCTCGGCGGCGGCTGTGAGAACTTTTCTGGTTGGGCCGACGATGTCTCAGTGGTAACAACTCTGCTGGACGACGCGAGTGGTCTAGTCGAACAGGTCGACTCGGCTGACACCGCCCGAATGAGTGACGCCGATCGGCTCGCCCGCTGGGTAGAACAAGCGCTCCTATTGGACGTGGTGTGCGACGACGTAAACGCCGAAGCGGATAAGACGCTCGTTTCGTCGGCTGGAGCGGTCGGTGCAGCGGACCGATTCCGCTTCGCTCTCACCGGTTATCAAAATACCGCCCTCGGCAGCCGATTTTGGTCCTTCTACGAGCAACCTGGCCATGTCGCAGAGGCGCTGAGACTCGTGGACGACTATGGCAACGTCGACATCGTCCTGACTGGCGATTCATCGGTCAAGTGGGCGTTCGATCCACTAGCACTCTCCGAGTCGACAAGGGAAATAGCGGTCAACTTCAGCGCAGACGGCCTCCCCGCGACGCTCTACGGCCGCTGGCTCGACGACCTCGAAGGGCTCGGCGTGTTGCCGCGGGCGGTCGTAGTTGGTGTTTCTTCGTGGGGCACTCTGATCTCGTGTTCGGACCAACGCATAGAAGCCTATGACGCGGCCTCTGTAGCGCGATCGGCGTCCTTCGAATTCGTCGAAGCGCTGGCCGACACCAATCCGATGTTGCGCGCATCGGGCGGCCGAACCCGTCAATACGCCAGTCCT
>JADFOM010000394.1 GCA_022562835.1 Acidobacteriota bacterium
GGATCTCAAGGCCGGCAAGACACCCGGACCGGGGGGCTCGCTCGGCAAGCTGCACGGGGCATTGATCGCGGCGATGACCCGCGAGATCACACCATTGGTCACGGGAACAAGAGCGATGGCGTGGGATTCCGACGACTCCCACGGCGACCGTTGGGCTCATGGCATTCTCGCCAGCTTCCAGGCCAGCATTGCGGGCGGCACCAACGAGATCCAACGCAACATCATCGGCGATCGGGTCTTGGGGCTGCCTCGCGAACCGAGCGTCGACAAAGACGTGCCGTTCCGCGACCTCAAGGTCGGGACACAGACGAGCTGATCATCCGCGTGTCAAGAGATCCCGTTTCGACCTCGGTCAGGGTATGCGCCTTGACCGTGCTGCTGTGCCTGCTCGGCGCATGGGTGCTGGGATGAGCCGCGAGCGTTACGCGGCCGGGATAGTCGGCGCTCTCGTGGCGATCGGCATTACGTTCGCGCTCATACCCGGTTCACTATCCCTGCCGATCGCGGCTACCTCGGCTCTGCTCGCGATCGCAATCGAGCGCCTCTTCTTCGCCTGAAGGCGCCATGGCCATTTGCTTGCTCACTCTCAGGTGGGACCGAGGAGCATTGCTCGGATGCCGAGTCCCATCAAGAACAGACCACCACCTCCGTAGAGAAGATAGATCTGTTCCTTCATTTGTTGGCGGTAGCTGTAGATGATTCCAACCGAGGCGAGCGCCACGAAGCCGTAGAACATGTGGAATTGATCGAGTTTGACGTCGCCGTCGGCGTTGATGGCCACGCCCAGGCCAACCTGTACAAAGATCAGCACCTCCACCGCGGCGGTGAACCACCACAGCGCTCGTAGGCGGATCTGCTCATACCAATGTGCTGCCAGAGCCCAGGCGCCGGCAACGCCGTTGCCGATGACAACGACCCATGCGAACAAGACATGCAGATCGCTCAGCATCGTCTCAGGTTACGCGTCCGGTCTCCTCGGCGACGCAGCGATCAGCCACCGTGGCCGGTCGAGCGCAAGGCAACCTCGAATGACCACAATTCGGCGCTCAGTCCCATCGCCGGTTTCTCCGCTGAAGTCTCGCCAGATTTTGATTCATCGACCGCTGCACGGTGGCCGTGGGCGAACGCCGGAGACGCTACCCAGGCGTCGAATGCCTCCTCGGTCTCCCACTCGGTGACCACAAGCCAGGTCCGCCGTTCATCGGTCGGGCGCATGAGCGAGAACCCGATGAACCCCTCCTGGTCGTCTACCGCAGACGCTCGCTCGGCAAAACGTTGAGCGACCTCGTCACCCATGCCCTCGGGCACGGTTATCGCGTTGATCTTGATGATGGGTTTGGTGCTGTCCGACATTGAGCCATCATGCCCGATCGACGTTGCGGCAACGACCTCGGCGCAGAACGCCTTTGGGTCAGTTCGACTCGAGCACCGAGAGGATGTCGCCGTCGAGCGCGTTGCTAGGGGCCTCGCGCGGATTACAGAAGAACTCTGCGCCAAAGGCAGCTGCGAATGCCTCCTCCGGCATCGTCATGAAGAAGGAGTCGCCGCTGATCTGGCTCTCGTGAATCGCCATCGCTTCCCGCTTGAGGGCCACGACTGAGCTTACGTCTACCTCGTGAGTGAGTTCGTCTTCTTCGAGTCCGAATGGACCGTCCTCGATGTTCGGTCGTTCAGAATCATCAAGATCCATATGTTCGGTGAAAGTGGCGATCTGATCACGCATGCGCGTCGCGTTCATCGAAGCCCACAGAACTGGTAGGTCACCGGCCATCCGTGCTCCGATCGTGCCCACCCGATGTACCTGGATGTGGTCGGGGTGGCCGTAGCCACCGTGAGGGTCGTAACACACGACGAGGTCGGCTGACTCCTCTTTGACTATCGCTGCGAATCGGGCCGAAGCCTCGTCGACGTCGCACATCCAGAATGATCCGGCAACGCGGTTTGTGCGCTCCCCCATCATCCCCGAGTCGCAATAGTCGAGAAACTCAAGTCGCGCTACCCCTAGAACCGAGCCCGCCTCCGCGAGTTCAAGGCTGCGTCGATCGCCCAGCGACTCACCCTCGCTCAAGACGCCATCGACCGGCTTACCCACTTCGCCTCTGGTCGCGCAGACCAGAACGATGCGGTGGCCGGCGTTGGCGAGAAGACGCATCGTCCCGCCCGTCGCGATCGCCTCGTCGTCAGGATGCGCATGCAGAAATACAACTGTGCTCACGCCTGGAATGCTAGGTCC
>JADFOM010000395.1 GCA_022562835.1 Acidobacteriota bacterium
CGAACCGGCCAGGTTTGCGGCAGCCGAAACCGTGTTCGCTGCCATCGAGGCACACCATGGGTCCCCGCTTTGTGACATCGACCTCATCGAGCTCTACAGCTGCTTCCCGTCGGCGGTGCGCACCCAGGCTCGAGCTCTCAACCTCGACGATTGTGCCACACCAACCATCACGGGCGGAATGACTTTCGGCGGAGGACCGTTCAACAACTTTGTACTTCAGGCAACCGCCGAGGTAGCGCGTCGGGTTCGCCGTGACCGAGGACCGGGGCTTGTCAGTGCGGTGAGCGGTCTTCTCACCAAACACGGCGCAACGCTCTATTCGCCTGATCCAACAACCGAATTCCATCACCATGACTGCACTGCGGCAGCGGTCGCAGCGACACTGCGGACACCACTCGACACATCGCTGGAGTTTCCGGCGCCAGCAACGGTTGTGACGTACACGGTCCGTTACGACGGACTAACACCGTCGAGTGCGGTCCTGGTGTGCGAAACTCGCGACGGTCGTGTCATCGCTCACGGTGATAGTGATCTAGCGGATCGTGCAACTAGGACAGAACTTATAGGAACGCCCGTCGCGCTGCGCCGCGACGCCGAGATTGTGGTCGCAACCATATGACATATACGCACAACCCGGTCCATCTACACCGAGATGTACAAGGCGGCGCACCGCGCGCTCTTGTCTTCGGTGTAAGCGACGGTCTTGTTTCGAATGTTGCGTTGATTCTCGGCGTTGCCGCTGCCACCGGCGACGCCAGTTTCGTACGCGTAGCTGGATTGTCGGGATTGTTGGCTGGAGCGATTTCGATGGCGGCGGGAGAGTACGTTTCAGTAAAGGCTCAGACTGAACTCATCGAACGTGAACTCGATATCGAACGACGATCGTTGGTCGATAACCCCGAAGAGGAACAAGCAGAGCTCGCGGAGATCTATCGCACACGCGGACTGGACAAACCTCATGCCGAGGCCGTCGCTAAACAGGTTCATCGGAACCCGGAGACCGCTCTCGATGTTCACGCGCGCGAAGAACTTGGTGTCGACCCGGGAGGGCTCCCCAATCCCTGGTTAGTTGCGGCTTACTCCTTTGTCGCTTTCGCGGTCGGAGCTTTTCTGCCTCTCTTGCCGTGGTTGATCGGCTCCGGAGACGGAGCCGTTGTGGCGTCTATCGTCATCGGTATATCGGCGGCAGCGACGGTTGGTTGGCTCATCGCTTACTTCACAGACCGCTCCAAGATCAAGACGATTCTGCGCCAGGTGATGGTTGCAGTGGTCGCGTGCCTTGCGACGTTCGCGATCGCGTCTGCGGTCGGCACCTCCGTCTAGCTACATCGGCGCCACGGCTTTGAACCGTGCGGGTTTGGTCGACGAATTAGCCAGGTGTGGTGTTAGCAATCAACGACGCCAGGTCGTCGTCAACATCCAAAAGTGCAACGTTGCGGTCGGAGCACAAGCGGGTGAACTCACCGTTCAAGTTGTCGATCGCTGGACCCCAACGTCCCCAAGGCCGCGGGACCGCAATCACCTGAAGGCTTGCATCGATCGAGCAGAGATGGTCGTGTAAGCGCGCGAGATCACCGACGACGTCGGCGATTGGAACGCCATGTCGCAGATCTCGTTCGCCCGCACAGACGACGACACCTGCACATGGTCCGAGCGCGACAGCGTCGGACAGCACAAGGTCCATCGTCAAGCCCTCATGTCCGCGCCATTGGGTATCGGAGATCGTGGTATCCACCCAGGCCGCGGTCGGGCGATCGGTGTAAATCACCACCGATGTCTCGTCCGGCTCGTCTTGCAAGGCGAGCCAAGCAGTGCAGGCCTCGCAGCGGGCCAGCTTGCGTCGGGCATTGGAGCTGATCACAACAGCCGCCGCGGCGACAGAGCCGAGCAGCACAGCGACGAGCTTCATCGTGCGAGATTAACCCGCTGGTAGATGACGCGACGGAGCGGTCTGTGGATCACCCTCAGAGCAGAGTGATGCGAGGGTCTTCGCGGCGATCGAGAAGAAACACCACGATGCAGACGATGACCATGAGCGCAGTGGCGAGTGCCATGGCCTGGCCTTCGGTGATCTCGCCCGGTCGCCCCAGTAGGCGAAAGATCGCCTGGGGAGCGGTGGTCTGTGAAGGCCGTCGTCCCAGAAACGAAGTGGCACCGAACTCTCCTAGCGATACAGCGAAGGCGAACGACGCGCCGACCGCTACGGCCCCGCGAATCAGCGGTGCATCGACGG